>JAVWJF010000168.1:3623-5786 GCA_036639195.1 Longicatena sp. | reverse complement strand
AATCAATTGATAACGATGTTCTCTTGAATAATCTTCAATACCCTTCACGATTTGATTAGCGAAGTTATTTGTTATATCCCCAATCATCACACCAATTAGCTTTGTTCCTTTTGAATTCAAAGAACGTGCCGCAATACTTGGACGATAATTAGTTTCTCTTATAGCTTCTTCAATGCGATTTTTTGTCTCTTCTGACATCTTATCAGTTTTACCATTCAAGTAAAAAGAAACTGTTGTCTTCGATGTATTCGCACGCATTGCGATTTCTTTGATTGTAACTTTACTGTTCATTTACCACCACTCCAATCAATATCTTTATTTTAACACAAATCGAATTTATTTAGCAAACAGGTTTACTATTCCTTTTTATATTCTACATTTTTATTCTTATAAGCTTCTTAATGCCATCTACTTCATGAAGAACAATTGCTTTTGCATGAAAAGGAACATCATGAATATAACAAATTTTCTTACCTTTATATATTTCTTTATGAAAAATAGCGATCGTATAGCTTTCTTGATTAGATAATATAAAGGTTCTTGCACTACATACATCCTCACTAAATGCTACATTGTCTTGGTATACAATAGCCTTTTTCACTTGGATTCCACATTTTACAAAGCTATGTATTTGCTGAGTGGAATCCTCAAACTCTCGTTTTGAAATGAGAACTTGATGCTCGCAAACATCATTGTAACGTAATGAACAAACATCGTTTCTACAATTTGTTTCTCCATCTATGTACATATCCATATCCGCATTTACACTTTGATAACCAAATATTGTTTTTGTAATTTCACAAGATGGATCTAAATGGAAAAACTGTTTCAAGGTGTGTATTCCATCTTGTTTTATTTCATCCACGATCATCCAAATAGATGGATCGATCGTTATAACTTTACGTGTCCATACTTGTAGAGGATCATGCCCAAGCATAGTACCTTCAAAATAGTGTATGTTATCTAGATGTTTTACATATGGCTTTAATGGTATTCCAAAGTCTTGATAACTCCAACTATCACTTGGTAAACAGTTTGTTTTTTCATCCACTAAAATGCCATTGTGTCCATGTACTCCTTTAAGATAAACACGAAGCTTCTCATCTTCTCTATAAGTATAGCGTCCAGCGTCTATGAGCACTGCTTTTCCTTTGTGGTAAAACGACACATGTAAATTATCACTATGTCCATGACCACTACCTAAAGAACCATGCGTAATCATAGTATAACTGCTCGTATCTTCCCAACCATCACGAAAAGTAAAGATGCCACTATCTTCTCCATCATAAACTAAATTTCTTGGAACTTGCTCACAAAGTCTTTGATATTCTATTACAGCATTTGTACCTAGCATTACATACACATCACTCGATGTACTTTTACATGTCCGATATTTCCATCGATTATCCTTTAGGATCGTCCCAGCAAGTGTACATAGTTCGCTTATATCCACACGATCACTATCTCCAAACGTGTCAATTTTCATCTCTGGAGTAGCTAACACATACAATGCGTCCATCATGCGAGTTGCCACGTTTACTACTTCTTCACTCACCTGTACATGGTAAAATCTTTGATATTGTATATAGCGTAAGATATATATAAGTACTTCCACATGGTACATGGTGCTTTGTTCCCAATGTATACCATCCGGATACACTTGGATTTCGATCTGTGCTTGTAGTTCTTTTGATGCCCATTGATAGATAGGATGTTGTAATGGATTTTCTTCCCAAAGTGGAAGTACATTCAAGATTGCGCATGTTTGTATTGAACCCCAATTACTTAATGTATATTTGGCTACATAGGAAGCTTTCATATAGTCCACATGTTGTTGAAGACTCTTTATTATGACGATTAATTCTTGATCATCCAGTAGATTTTTATGGTATAAAAATATCATAGTCTCCATAATATTTTGCATACGAATACCGGAATCTAGGGTACGCGTAGAAGGTTCACTTTTCATATATGGATGTGCCAAAATCCATGCAAGTATCCATGATTTGGCTTTCTGCATATACTTCAAATCTTCACTTACATAACTTGCGACTATTAAATCTTTTACATAATCCATACGATTTTTCATAAAGCACCATTCTTCATCGTTATGGTAGGTCGTATTCCAATCTTTAGCATCAAAAGGATACACCGTTGTACAAC
>JAVWJF010000168.1:0-3613 GCA_036639195.1 Longicatena sp. | reverse complement strand
TCCATATCCCAATCTTTATCAAAATAGATTTGATCATTATAAAGTACATTTGCGTATTCTAGCACATCTAGCTTTTGTTGTGCACTAAGCGTGGATGCTATTTGACTAATATCTCTTTCTTGATATAAGCGTACTAGATTCTTTTTTATATAATCTAAGTTCATATGATCACCTTACCTTTAAGAAAAGGAGCATTTCTGCTCCTATGTGTTACTGTAAAATTCCAAAATAGCTTAATGCTACTCCAAGAATAACGGTAATTACTACTAAATAGTAAGTCGTCATCCCTTTTTTCTTAATTAAGTAATACATTAACATAGTGTATAGAACAGGAAGTAATGCTGGAGCAACCTTATCTAACATTGCTTGAATATCAACTGTAGATTGTTTTACACCTTCCGCAACTTCACCAGCCGCAAAGGTAATCCCTACGTTCATCTTTACAAATGCCGCAGCTAATCCTGCAATAACGGTTACACCAATCATACCTGCTGCCTCAGAAATAACACCCATTTTTTCACTAAGCTTATCAATCATACTAGTTCCTAGTTTTCTTCCATAAGCACCCATAACTAATTTGATAGTAACTAGGGTAACGTTTTCTGCTAATAGGAATAATAATGGAGCTAGGAAGATACCATCCATTGCCATGGATGCGAATATTGTTGAGAACAATGGTGCGATACAGAATTGAGATAGTGAATCTCCGATTCCTGCAAGTGGCCCCATAAGTGCCATTTTTATTCCACGAATCTCTGAATATTTCATTCCATTTTCTAACATCGCTAAATGAATTGATGTGATAAATGGTAGGAAGTTTGGATTCGTATTATAGAATTCACAGTTGTTTTGTAGTTCTACTGCTAGTCCTTCTTTGTCATCCCCATATAGTCTTTTCAAAGCAGGATACATAACCAATCCATATCCTAATCCTTGATAGTTGCTATAGTTAAAGCCATTTTGTAAGAAGTAAGCACGTAATGTTGTTTTTGTATAATCTTTTTTCGCTAATTTATTAAATCCAGTCATCGTGTGATCCCTCCTGTGCTGTTGCAGGCTGCATAGGAGCCTGGTTTGCTGCATTGTAATGTTTTAATGCGAATACAGTTCCTACAAGTGCAATACCAATTACTGGCATTCCTAGGAAAGCTGCTAAGATATATCCTAATAACGCAAATGGCATCAATTCTTTCTTAAGCATAACACTCATAATCATCGCAAAACCAATTGCTGGTAACATACCACCTGCTACCGTTAAACCTTTTAATAACCATTCTGGAATGATATCTACTAAATTTCTTAATGTATCCATACTATATGCACCAAGGAATCCTAATAAGAAACCTACAATTGCGAATAATAAAATGGTCATATTGGCGTGTACACGGAATTTCCCAAACTTCTGTTGTTTTAATGCATTGGCTGCACTCTCTGGTGCCCCTGCGCGAATTGTATAAATTGCTGTTTGTAAAAATTGAATCGCAACCGCAAATGGTATAGATAAAGAAAGTGCACTTTCTGGTGTTACTCCCTTCACAGTGATGGCCATTAAGGTACCAATGATACCTGGACCAATTGGATTTGGTGGAACAGTACCTCCTGCACCAACTCCAAATCCCATAAATGCTAACTCAGCGATTGCTCCACATTTTAATGCGGTTGGCATATCGTTAAGTATAAGACCTACCCCAAAACTTAATACGATTGCTCTATTTGTAAAAATCCCCCATAACATACCCGAATAACAAAATGCTGTCCATAAGCCTATTAATACCGCTTGAATAAGTGTAATTTCAACCATGATTTCTCACCTTTCTATATAAAATTCTTTATATCAACTAATACACTACCATCTCCACCACCTGGGGTAGTCTGTGTATCGAATACTACGTGATAAGTATTTATCATTTCACGTAATGCGCTCTTATCTTCTTCTCCAAGAAAAATGGAACGTGTTACTTTTTCTTTTCCTTCTGCATTATGAATATTTCCTAAATTAATTGCTTTGATAGGTACACCACCAGCAACCAAACGTAAAGCATCTTTACAATCTTTAATAATAATGAATATTGTTTGTGCTGGATTCGCTTTTTCAATGACATCGATTGTCTTTTGAATGGTGAAAAAGCGCATCGCAATTTCCTTAGGAATCACTGTTCTCATCAATGTTTGTGACATGCTATCTTCACTTGCTTCATCATTTGCTACAATAACTGTATTCACTCCCAATGACTTAATCCATAATTGACCTTGTCCATGAACTAAACGTTCATCTATTCTTGTCATAACAATATTTGGCTGACTCATATATTCTCCTTTTACCAATAAGGATTCCAATCTTTTAAGTGACGCATCAATGCTTCCATGTAATAATAGTCACCCCAGATATTTCCTTCATCGACACCTTTTCCTGAATGCCAACTATAAACACCATGATACAGGATTGGACCTCCTTGTACGTGTTGGTTATTTGTATAATTTTGAATTAAAGAACGTAAAATTCGTTCACTTGCACCTTTATAAATTGCTTTATCTTCATCTGCTACATGACGATCCATCTCCATCATGCCGCAAACCGCAATAGCGGCTGCACTGGAATCCCTTGGTTGTTCATCCTTATCGGAGAAAATCAAATCCCAATAACAAACATCATCTTCTGGAAGACGATTTAAAAAGTAATGCGTCATTCCTTTATAAATATCCATATATTCCATTTGTTTTGTGTAGCGAATATTCAAAGGGATGCCATACATACCCCAAGCTTGTCCTCTTGCCCAAGAACTTTCATCATTGTATCCTTGTCTGGTAGCACCATATAATGGCTTTCCAGTGGATGGATCCATATAGAATGTATGGAATGCACTCGCATCCTCTCGCACTACATAATTGCAACTTGTTTCAAAATGCTTTTTCGCAATAGATGCGTACTTTTCATCTCCTGTTGTTTCACTTGCCCAATACAACAATGGGATGTTTAACATACAGTCAATAATGAAACGGTAATGATCCTTGCTATTTAGTGGCCCCCAAGCCTGTAGGAATTCTCCTTTTTCTTGCCATCTACAAATTAACTTGTTCGCAGCCATCAATGCTGCTTTTTTAGCAATTTCACTTTGTGTAAGCTTATATCCACTGACACAAGATAGGGAATAAAGAAATCCCAAGTCATGATGTTCAAGTTCAATGTTATTTTCTACTCTATGTAGAAAACTTTCTATATTACGTTCTGCTAATAGACGATATTTTTCATTGTTTGTATATTCGTATGCCAACCATAACATTCCCGTCCAAAATCCATCTGTCCATTCGATGTTTTCAATGATTGGATAAGTTAGATCTTTTGTAGCGGAGTAAGGGAATTTTTCTTTAAAGTAGTCCATATTTAAGTCGATTTGTTTTATACATTCATCGAGCGCATCTTGGACTTCTTTTTTTGTTAGGGATGGAGTTTCAAGAAAATAATCTTTTTTTAAAACTTCCTCGATTTTCACTTTTCTCACCATAATAGAAACCTCCTGTAAGAACTAATGTGTAAAAGGTAAACTGGTTTACTAGACAACCACATTATATGTTGAATGGTAATGCTTTGTCAACCATTATTTTAAAATAAATG
>JAVWJF010000167.1:0-5787 GCA_036639195.1 Longicatena sp. | reverse complement strand
TGGAATGGGTGGCTTGCTCATCTTCTTAGATATTGGAGCTATTATCACTGTTTTTGAATACCGATTCCCTTTATCATTCTGTATGACTACAACAGGTCTTACTCCCCCTTGTTCACTGCCTACAACTGGAGATAAATCTGCATAGTATACATCTCCTCTTCTTATCATTATTTCATCACAGCAACCTGCATGCTATTGATTACTTCCATCATTTCATCAGGACCTAGATCTTCTGAAAATACAGTGAATTCAACATTATCATAGATTACACTCATATGATTTCCATCATAAAACCCAACGACATCAAGAGCATCTATCATTTTACCTGGCATAATAACAGTTTGTGTTTCCTCTGCACTTGTTCGCTTCATCTCAACCACTGTAAAATTTTTATCACCTGTATACTCTAGCACATGCTTCACACTTCCATTGATATCCATTGTGGATGTATTCGTTAAGGTTGAGTTGTATACCATAACTGGATATAAAGGCAAATCCGCTTCATTAATTGCGGATGAAGATGCGCTCTTTTCAATGGTTGTTGGGGCTTTAAAGTATTCATCTTTGATAGTCGCATCATAATCCGATTTTGTGAATACAATCTTTAACTGTGCACTATTATCTTTATTATAAATTTGAAGCCATTTTACTTTTGCGTCTTTATCAAACATGATCTCTTCATGATCATAATCCTTATTATTTGGATAGCTTACTTTACTGCTTACAAGATATCCATCACTTTCCTTCTTTATGTTCGCATTTTTTTGTTTTACAATTGATGCGATGGATTGTAACAGATAAGGCTTAGGAGAATTCATTGGCCAATCTCCCTCAAACTTAAATATCTGATTTAAACTAGGTGTTATTACATAGACACCACTTTTGTTACGTAGGATAATTTGTTGTTGGTTTAATTCTTTATCGGTAATTGTTACTTTGAATAAATCTTTGTCGTCTTTTTTGTATCCAACTTCTACTGCGTAAGTCTTTACATCTTCTCCTTTCGTAATTTCCATATTGCCAGACAGGATGTATGAATTCATATTTGACATTTTCTTATCGA
The DNA here is from genome assembly GCA_036639195.1 of Longicatena sp. GTDB lineage: Bacteria > Bacillota_I > Bacilli_A > Erysipelotrichales > Erysipelotrichaceae > JAVWJF01. Next base: position 4,724 of record JAVWJF010000167.1, on the reverse strand, counting down.
ATTGCTTATCGAATGATTTTGGTTTTATCGCAAACAAAAGACCAATCACCAATACTGCAATTCCAATTCCTGCAATAATCTTTGTCTTCATAGGTATCTCCCTTCATCTCATCCTAATTTATGCTGTACCCTGACAAATCATTCATAAATCCATTTCAATTTCATAGATTATAGCAGGTGATGAAAATGAGTAAGTTACAAAAATTCTGTTTAGTATTAACAATTATATGCAGTATCAATTATGCTTTTCATGTATTACTAGGGTTTGATATCCTATATGATTTTCTTCATAGTAAACTATGGATTGAAAAAATATATGCTTTTATCTTTGGGGCATCCGCCTTCATAAATATCTTATTGTTCAAAGATGAACACATTAGATAAAGAAAAAACAGCCTGAGCTGTTTGGGTTTACAATAATAAGAATCCTAAATCTGTGATAACTTTCCGTGCGATTGATACCATATCGGAGTTGCCTTCTATTACAACACACTGTCTTTCTAAATCAATTTCGAAATCTGTTCTTGTTTCAGACAGTGCACTTTCGATTTTTTTTGCGCTTTCTTTGTCTTTTAGATTTCTAACTAAAATTATATTTTTCATAGGAATCACCTCGTTGTTATTATAGCACATTTATTAGTTTATAAAACGCACATTTTTCTTAATTCTGATTTTGAATCAATGTGCCTTCTCCATTGGAAAATGTTCCCTTTAAATAAATTTTTATTTGATGTTCCTTTGCGTAATTAACACAACGATCATGTAGAACTCTAGATTTCATATTTAACATTTCATCATAGCTTAATACATCATACTTAATTGCGCAATCTTCTAATTTGGGATCTACGTTGTATACTCCATCTACATCCGTATAGATTTCTACTTCTTTTAGGTCTAGCATATCTGCGAATAATGCTGCACTATAATCACTTCCACCTCTTCCAAGCGTGGTTACATTACCATGATAAGAAATACCTATAAACCCACTTACTACAATGACATCATATTCTTGTAGCTTATGTTTAATTTCTTTGTTATCTAGTTTTAACACCTTTGCGTACTCATAGTTTTCATCGGTTAAGATACCACAACTAAAAAAAGGAAGCGCAAAGGCTCTTATTCCTAGCTCCAACAATTCACTACAAACTTTTAATGCTGAGATTTGTTCGCCCATGGAAACTAATCTAGCACGTTCTTCTTTACTTAGATATTCACTTCCTAAAGACAATAAAGTATCCGTTGCGTACGTATCTGGATATCTTCCCATAGCAGATACAACCACTACGACTTTATGGTTTACAATATTCTTTAATATATGACGATATACATGCTTTCTGGTTTTCTCATTTCTAAGGGAAGTTCCTCCAAATTTCATGACTTTTATATTCATTATTTAACCCCGCATTTCTCTATACAATATGCATAAAATACGTAGTTGTGAAGATTTTTGCCTAAAAAAAACATAGCTAACTATGTTCGTTTTGATCTTTGAAGAACGTTATGCTTTTCTCTACAAGCTTTTGATAGACTGGTTTCATATCTTCTTCTCTTACTATCTGATTGATTTGAGAAAGTTCTACCCATTGAACACCGCTGTTCTCATCCGCTTTGATACGCAAGACGCTTTCTTCATCCGCAACACACAGAAACGTAACGTTTAAGTGAACATGAGAAGAGATGAAGTTTTCCTTTTTCTTATGCGGTGGAACTGGCAATATCTCTATGGAAAATATACTGCTTTGTAGTGGGATTAATTTTTTTAATCCAGTTTCTTCCATTCCCTCTTTCAAAGCAACATTCATTACATCCGTATCACCATCACAATGTCCTCCACACCATCCCCATGAATCATAAATGTTATGATAAATCATTAAGACTTTGGTATTGGTTTTGTTGACAATCCAAGGTGAGCATGTGATATGCCCATAGTGATTTTCTCTTTCGTAAACATTTTGAAAGTCATGTAGATATTCTAACATTATTTTGCGATCAGCTTCTTCTTGTTCATTATAGGGAACATATGCTTTTAGTTGTTCTATTAAATCCATACTCATTTCTCCTTGTACCATTCTACAAGAGCCTCACGATATACTTTATAAGCCGTAGGAATGGCGTATTGATAATCAATATCTTCCATTGTACACCAAATACCTTCTTGGTCCATATGCTCTACCTCTACGAAAAAGCCGTGCATCTGCCATTCTATATGAGAAAAGATATGTTTTGCATTTGGTAATTTTGTAATTTTTTTAATTCCTTTTATATGTTCTTGTAGGTCTTTCTTTTTCAAAAAACCTTCGTAATTCATAAATTCATAAAGATTTGCGAGTAATCCTTCTTTGGGTCGTTGTTGTAGATAAATATTTTTATCATTCACTAGTACGAGAATTGTTTTTTGTTCGATTCTTCTTTTTTTCTTTTGTGTCTTGTTTGGAAGGCGTTGCGCTTGTCCACTTTGATATCCTAGACACTGATCACTAACAGGGCAGATATTACAGCGAGGAGCAGCATTAGGAACACAAATTAACGCACCTAATTCCATCAACGCTTGATTGAAATCTGAACTTCTTCCCTCAGGCATATAGTCTTGTATAATATTCTGAAATTTCTTTTTTGTTGTTTCTTTTAGGATATCATCTTCACAAACCAAGACTCTTGTAAATACTCTTAATACATTTCCATCAACTGCAGGAATATTTTCTCCATAGGCAATGGAAGCTACTGCACCAGCTGTATAATCACCAATGCCTGGCAGTGTTTTTAGCAATGTAGATGTGTTTGGAAGTTGTCCATCGAACTCTTCTACACAACGTTGAGCACACTTCTTCATATTTCGAACGCGATTGTAATATCCAAGACCTTCCCATAACTTTGCGAGTTCATCATCACCTGCGCAGGCTAAATCTTGTAGTGTTGGTAGAGCAGATAAAAATCTTTCGAAGTATGGTTTAACTGCTTCTACCCGGGTTTGTTGAAGCATAATTTCACTTACCCAGACGCGATAGGCACTATTGTCTTCTCTCCAAGGCAAAATTCTAGCATGTTGTTTGTACCACGCTAGTAATTGTGTTGTAAATTGTTGTTTATCATGTTGTTTTATCATAGCGAAATTATACCATACTATATATGTTACAAAAGAAAAGCCATGTTTCCATGACTTACCTTATATGTATTTTATAGGAAGAAATTTTCTGGCCGTACACGACAAGGTGCACTTCCACATGAATTTGCATAGGTCCATCCTAATCCAAAAGACACATCTTTATTTGCATTCCATGTATTTACAATTTCCTGTAAGGACATATTTCCCATACTGGTAACTTCCACATGACAGTGAGGTCCTCCACTGTTTCCAGAACTTCCTGACAATCCAATCTGTTGACCTTGTGAAACAATTTGTCCAGAGCTTACACTCGGAGCGTACATGTGATACATACCAATGACATAAGATTGTCCATTAGACAACTGTACAGCCATTAATACAGCGTTTCCAGCCCATGCAAGACCACAAGTACTACCTAAGCTTCCATATTCAGCACAACCGCTATAAGTGGTTAATACAATACCTGCCGCAGGTGCTACTATTGGAATCCTTGTAGTAGTGCCAGTACTCATGTCCATACCAAGATGAACACCACCTCCTGGATATTCCCAAGTTCCATAATGGTACTCCCAAGTATTTCGAGACATAGGGCTCATCATATAAGAACTTAAGCCAGAACCATTATCTCCTCCAGTATTACCTCCGTTATCTCCTTCCCCTGTATCTCCACCATTTTCATTTCCACTACCTGATCCATTTCCATTATCATTCCCATTGCCATTTCCATTTCCAGAGTTGTTTCCACCTCCGCCACCAAGTTCTGGTGGAATCGTTGTACTAATGGTTGGAAGAGATGACTTGATAGAAGAAGATAGCATCTCTCTTTCGATTGAGGCAGCGTTTAAATCCGCTTGTTTATTTTGATAACTAGCAATCAATGATTTATTAGATTCATTTAATGCTACTGCTAGTTTTTTCTTATTGTCGATATCTTGAACCTGAATTTCTAAAAGTTCTTTTTGAACCTCTACAGTTTCTCTATCTTCATTTAGCTTTTCTTTTTCTTTTTGAATTGCCTTAATTTGATCATTTTCATAACTGTTCAATTCCCCGACAATCTGTGTTCGTCTTAGTAAATCCGAGAACCCTGTTGACCCCATAATAAAATCTATATAATTATTGCTTCCTACATAAGCTTGCATTTCTACTAAACGCTTTTTCATTGATTCATCACGTTTTTTTATATCCGCTTGTTTCTTTTCAATCTGAACATTAAGGTCATCAATATTTGCTTGCGTGGAATCAATGGTTGCTTGAATGGAAGAAATCTGACTACTGTAATCTTGAATAACACTAGTGTTTTCTGAAATAGCACGCGACATTTTATCGATATCGCCTTGTAAATTACTCGCCTGATTTTTGATATCAGTAATTTGATTATCCAAATCTTGTGATTTATTTTGAAGATATTCTTTGTATTGGATACATTCATTCAATGTCGCCTTGTCTGTAACAACAGCACATTTCTTATTCATTTCATCTTCACGCCCTTCAAAGCCTTGGGCAAATATCAAATTTAGATTCCCAACCAACATGGAACCCACAAGAACAAACGCTATACTTTTCTTTCTCATAATCCCTCGCTCCTTTCTAACGCTTCCAACGTAAATAACGTGTTGTA
>JAVWJF010000166.1:0-5834 GCA_036639195.1 Longicatena sp. | reverse complement strand
GATAAACAACCTTATTTGTTTCTAAATTCTTTTGTCTAGTAAGAGAAAGAATCAAAGTAGAAATACCAATTCTTCCTACATACATCATTAAGATAATAATGAGTTTTCCAGCAACGCCTAAGGAACCAGTAATTCCAAGACTCGATCCAACCGTTGCCAATGCACTTACTGCTTCAAAGCACATAGATAAGAAATCCTTATCTTCAAATATACAAAGAAGGAAAATTCCTGTAAATAAAGTTACCAAGTTGATGAAGAAGATACCCATTGCTCGTATCACAACACCATTACCAACCGTACGTTTAAATGCAATCGTATGATCTTTTCCCTTCAACATACAAATCATATAGATAACCAAAACTGCAAATGTAGTTGTCTTAATACCACCAGCAGTACCTCCTGGAGATCCACCGATAAACATTAAGATCATCATAATTAAACTTGTACCTTGATGTAGACCTGCATAATTGATGGATGTAAATCCAGCAGTACGCAAAGCAATGGATTCAAACATTCCACTCATCAACTTTTCTGGAAGTGTAAAATCTCCCATGGTATTAGGATTGTTGAATTCCAACAACACGATAACAACCCCCCCATAAGAATTAAGAATATCGTTACCAACAATACAATCTTTGTATGAAGCGTTAAACTATGTCTAAATTTCTTAAATGAAATTTCTCTTCTTAATAATGGTCCAACTTTATCACGTACATCAAACCAAACTGCAAAACCAATACCACCCAATACAATCAAAGACATGATTGTTAAACACATAAGTGGATCATGAACATAGGCTTGTAAACTCGTGGTTCCTAATGTATCAAACCCTGCATTACAGAATGCAGACACTGCCAAGAATATAGATTTGAATCCACCATCCATCAAACCATATGTTGGAATCATTCGAAACGATATTAAGATTGCCCCAATCGTTTCAAAAAATAAGGTATAATATAGAATATCTAGAATAAACTTACGCATATTCCAAACTTTATCTTGATTTAACATCTCTTTCATCGCTATCTTTTCATTCATTGATAAACGATTCTTAATAATTAGCAGAAACACTGCCATAAATGTCATCAACCCTAGTCCACCAACTTGCATCAACAACATCATAACCGTTTGCCCGAAGTAATTGAATTGTGTTGAAACATCAATCACTGTTAAACCAGTAACACAAGTTGCACTCGTCGCTGAGAACAACGCATTGATAGGATCTAAAAATTGACCATCTGCATTCGATATTGGTAGCGTCAATAACACAGTACCTGTTAGGATGACCAATAAAAAACTGGATGCAATTTTTTGTGCGGGGGACATTTTACGAAAGCCCAGCACGGAATGTATAAAATTCACCATATCTTTATTTAAACCTTCTTTTCCCTTGTCATACAATCTTCACATAAAACTTATGCGCTCTATCCACATCTTTACCAATTCTTCACAGATGTATGATACATATTTTACACGTTTAAATTTATTTTACAACACAAAATAATAAATTTTATATAAACTTGTCGTATATACTATAAATAAAGGGTCAAAACAAGGTCTTTATACTAGTTTTTAACACCTTCTATTACGCTATTATTGCCCTAATTGTTCTTTTATTTCTTCATTCTCAAGAGTCAGCTTTTCAATCTTTGTTTCTATCTCTTTTATAACTTCTTCGATATCTTCTTCTTGCTCTATCTTATCTTCTAACTTTTCTTCCTCATTTTGTAATTGTAACAGATTTTCTCTTGCCTCAACTAGAGTATCCGTGATTGCTATAAAATCACCATAATTCTCATGTTTGGGATTTCCCTGACAAGTATTGACCTTACATACAAACTTCCCCACATAGAGTGCTTGTTTTTGTATATCTAGCATTTCTTCTTGAGCCTTTTTTATATCTTCCTGTAAGGAAGTCAATCGCTTCTGATCTTTTTTATATTGCGATAGTGTCATTTTTTTCGTTTCTATATCTTTGTTCATGTTTGATACATCTTGTTCATTTGTATCATATACTTGTTGTAACTCTTCTTTTGACATCAATGCATATGATGTCTTTGCATCTTTACATCCCCATAATGTACACAAACTTATCATACACAATATTCCCTTGTACATCATAGATGTCTTATTACGTGTCTGTATTTGCATGTAAACTCCCTTCCATATCATTTCTTCCATTATATCATGTTCCTATATATAGGGATAAAAATCTGAGTAAGTTCCAAAAAAAAACTCCATAGGATGGTTTGTTCAACCAATGTCCTATGAAGTCTTATAACTCATTGTATCCTAGTAGTTTTCTTCGCGTACTTCAAAGTAAGATTGTGGGTGATCGCATACTGGGCAAAGCTCAGGAGCACTCTTACCTACATGTAAATGTCCACAGTTTAGACATTCCCAAGTAGTTTCTTCGCACTTATCAAAAACAGATCCGTCTTCGATATTGTTTAATAAAGCAACATAACGTTGTTCATGTGTCTTTTCGATTGCTAAAACACCTTCCATAGTATCCGCAATATCGTCGAATCCTTCTTCACGTGCTTCTTTTGCCATACGAGCATACATATCTGTCCATTCGTAGTTTTCACCAGCTGCAGCATCTTTTAAGTTCGTTACTGTATCAGGCATTCCATCATGTAATAATTTGAACCATAATTTTGCATGTTCTTTTTCGTTGTTTGCTGTTTGTTCAAAGATGTTGCTAATTTGAACGTATCCATCTTTTTTTGCCTTGCTAGCATAGTAAGTATATTTATTTCTTGCCATGGACTCCCCAGCAAATGCTTCACTCAAATTCTTTTCTGTTTTTGTTCCTTTTAAATTCATGTATATTCCTCCTTGTGGATGTTTTATGCCTCATCCAGTTTGCTACTGTCCTATGTATGTTTTATGCTTTTCACCACGTACTTATGACAATATTTACGCAAATCTCTATTATGATGCGGCATTCAACACTTTCTATTCCAAATTATACTACAAATATTGTAAAATTGCATCCACTTTGCATACATACTACAATTTAACATAATCATGAACATTTTTTGAATATTTCGAATTTTTTCTATTTTAAATTGGGTTTTTGCAATTATTTTTCTATTTTCTTCTATTTTTTTCATTTTTGTTATGTTTTTCTATACTTTTTTTATGAAATACTGTAAAATCCTTGTATAGGAGGAGTATCAATATGACAAACAAACATCCCTTTGATGATTTTGGCATCAATTTATTTAGTGAAAGCGTAATGAAGGAGTGCCTTCCTCATCCAATATATTCAAAATGGAAGACTGCAACTCGTAAAGAGGATGCACTTGATCGTACAACCGCTGATGCGATTGCACACGCTATGAAAACATGGGCAATGGAAAAAGGAGCCACTCACTTTACACATTGGTTTCAACCATTAACAGGCTCTACTGCAGAAAAACATGATAGCTTTATTGAACCTGGTGAATACGATCAACCAATTTCTCGTTTCTCTGGTAAATCACTGATTAAAGGTGAAGGAGATGCATCTAGTTTTCCAAGTGGTGGGCTTCGTGCAACATTTGAAGCACGTGGGTATACGTATTGGGATTGTACATCTCCAGCTTTTTTAAGAGATAACGTATTGTGTATTCCAACCATCTTTGTTTCTTATAATGGAGAAACACTTGATAAAAAAGCACCTCTATTAAAATCGGTAGAAGCCATTAGCAAACAAGCAACACGTATTGTTAACTTGTTTAAAGATAAAGATATCAAACGTGTAAGTGCTATGGTAGGACTTGAACAAGAATACTTCCTTATAGATAAAGAAATGTATCAGAAGCGTAAAGATCTAGTACACACAGGAAGAACTTTGTTTGGTTCTATGCCTCCAAAGAGCATGGATATTCGTGGACATTATTTCGGCAGCATTCCAACACGTGTACAAGCGTTTATGGAAGAAGTAGATGAAGAACTATGGAAACTTGGAATCTACGCTAAGACAGAGCATAATGAAGTCGCTCCTTGTCAATTTGAACTTGCGCCATTATATTCTGAAGTAAATATTGCAGTGGATCAAAACCTTATTATTATGGATGTGTTAAAGAAGAAAGCAGAAAAGCATGGATTTGCTTGCCTTCTTCATGAAAAACCATTCCAAGGAGTAAATGGAAGCGGGAAACATAACAACTGGTCCTTGGTAACCGATGATGGTCAAAACTTATTAGAGCCAGGTGATCGTCCACATGAAAATATTCGTTTCTTATTATTTGTAAGTGCGATTATTGAAGCTGTGGATAGTTATCCAGAACTTCTTCGCATGGCCGCAAGCTGTTATGGAAATGATTATCGTTTAGGTGCAGATGAAGCTCCACCTGCGGTTGTCTCTATTTGTATGGGAGATGAATTAGAAATCATCTTTGATAAACTCCGTAAGGGTGATAACGAATTAAAGAACGAAGTAGAAACACAGCCATATGCAATCGCAAACTTATCCTATGTACCAAAAGATACAAGCGATCGTAACCGTACATCTCCATTTGCCTTTACTGGAAATAAGTTTGAATTCCGTATGGTAGGAAGTAGTCGTAGTGCATCTACTACAAACATTATTTTGAATACCATTGTGGCAGATTCCCTGCGTTGCATAGGGGATCAATTACAGAATTTGAAATACATTGATGATATTCGTAAAAAATCTTTAGATATCTGTCGTGATATCTTAAAAAAACACTCTCGCATCTTATTCTCTGGAGATGGATATTCCGATGAATGGTTAGAAGAAGCGAAACGACGTGGTCTTCCTAATATTGCGCATTACTTAAATTCCATTCCATCTATGATTGATGAAAAAGCAGTGGCAATGTTTGCGCGTAATGAAGTTTACAATCAAACAGAGTTGCAAGCACGTGTGGATATTTTAACGGAAGAGTATCGCAAATCTGTGAAAGCCGAAGTATTAACGTTGTTAGATATAAGTAAGAAAGAAATTTTGCCAGCACTTGTAAAAGAAATTAAGTTTTATAGCGATGCGCAAAATTCTTTGGGTGTAGAAAATCCATACTACAAACGTAAGATTTCTCAACTTGTTTCTTTATTAACAACATTTGATGAAACCTATCATAACTTAAAGAACAAGATGATCGAACGTTCTGCTTATCCAAACAATATGGAGAAAGCACTTTATCTTGATCATGTAGTGGTCCCAACGATGAATGAATTACGTGCAGTTATTGATGAGATTGAAGAAGCGATGTCTGCGGAAAACTATCCATTCCCTACCTACGATGATATGTTCATCAATATGCAATAAATTAACACAAAAGTAGCAATTCTTCATAGAATCGCTACTTTTTATATGCTTTGTTGGAAATTTGCGTTAAATTATTGTTAAAAATTAACAAAAAATTTACAAAACTTTTTATATAACGAGTTATACTATACCTGAACATTTTTGTTTGGGAGGTAGTTTATGTCATTTACTAATATCCTAGCATTGCTTGGTGGACTAGCACTCTTCTTATATGGTATGCATATGATGAGTGTTGGACTAGAAGGTGCTGCTGGGGATCGAATGAAAAGCATTTTAGAACGTTTGACTAGTAATCGTTTCTTAGGTGTTATCGTAGGTGCAGGTATTACTGCTGTTATTCAGAGTTCTTCTGCCACGACAGTTATGGTTGTAGGGTTTGTAAATTCTCAACTGATGACGTTAAATCAAGCTGTTTGGATTATTATGGGAGCCAATATTGGTACGACCATTACTGGACAGTTAATCGCATTAGATGCCAGTAAGATTGCCCCATTGGTCGCAATCGTTGGTGTTGTAATGGTAACATTTATCAAAAATAAAAAAGCAAATTCCA
>JAVWJF010000165.1:0-5867 GCA_036639195.1 Longicatena sp. | reverse complement strand
GAAGCAGAACAATGGGCAAAGTATTTATCAAAAGAATACAAGCTTAATGAAGATATGGTGTTGCGTAATTTCAAAGTGATTCATACGATGAATGAAGCACAGATGAAAGCATCTATCGAATTATTAAAGGATTTAATCGATTATCATTATGCGATGAATAAGTAACCAGCGAAAGCTGGTTTTCTTTTGATAACATTGCATATGAATAGCACATTCTCTTTGATTCCACTATAATAGAATAAGGTAGGTGAAATAATGAATATAACAAATCCTTATATCTTAGCAGCGATTGGTACAGGTTTTACATTTTTGATGACCACCTTAGGTGCTGCGACTATATTTTTGATAAAAAAAGAAGTAAAACAAAGTTTGCAATCTATGTTTCTTGGATTTGCGGCTGGTGTGATGATCGCGGCTTCTGTGTGGAGCTTGTTGATTCCAGCAATGGAACAAGCAGAAGCCTTAGGAATGCCATCTTGGATTCCGGCAGGTGGTGGGTTTATTCTTGGAGGGCTCTTCTTGTTTGGCTTAGATCATGCACTCCCTCATTTGCATCCAGGAAGTGAGTTACCAGAAGGTCCTACATCGTCTTTGAAACGTACGACAATGTTGGTTTTTGCGGTAACTTTGCATAATATTCCAGAGGGTATGGCTGTTGGGTTATCTTTTGCATTGTCTGTGAATGCTGGTGCGAATGTAACCTTAGCGAGTGCTATTGCTTTGGCAATTGGGATTGGTTTACAAAACTTTCCTGAAGGGGCTGCAATATCACTTCCTTTGAAAAAAGAAGGATGTAGTAAACTTAAATCGTTTGTGTATGGTAGTTTGAGTGGAATCGTAGAGCCGATTGCAGGTATTGCGACGGTCGCAATCGCAGGAACTGCGATTTACTTTATGCCATGGTTGTTATCTTTTGCGGCAGGTGCTATGGTGTACGTTGTTGTGGAAGAATTGATTCCAGAAGCGCATTTATCAGATCATTCTCATGCGGGAACAGCAGGGGTAATGATTGGATTTCTTGTCATGATGATAATGGATGTAGCGTTGGGTTAGAAACAAAAAAGAAGGTTATGAAATGGAAATAAATCCTATTTATACGGCGAACACCTAGTGTTTTGTCGTATTTTTATTTCAGAAAGGAAAAAAATTCATTTTTTTTGCATATCAAGCATATTTTATGGCGATTTTATGATAAAATAAGAATAATGATAAACGCTTACATTATTTGAAAAAGGAGACAGTATGGATACAATTAAGAGAAATATGCAGAAAAAGTTAGAGATTATGAACAAACATAACAATTTGAATGCATCTACAATATATGAATGTGTGGTAGAAGTTGTAAAAGAGGAAATAGAAAAACGACCATTGATAAAGCAGGATAAGAAATTATATTACATTTCTGCAGAGTTTTTATTAGGGAAAATGTTGAGTAGTAATTTGATTAACTTAGGAATATATGATGAGGTAGAGGAGATTGTAACATCTTTTGGTTTTACAATGGATGACATAGTAGAAGTAGAATTAGAGCCATCCCTTGGAAATGGCGGACTTGGTAGATTAGCAGCTTGTTTCTTAGATAGCATTGCTAGTTTACAGTTATGTGGAGATGGAATTGGTCTTTATTATCATTTTGGTCTTTTTGAACAGAAGTTCAAAGATTATAAACAAGTGGAAGTTCCAAATTCTTGGATTTCAAAGACGAGTTGGTTTACAAAGAAAAAGACGGAGTTTACAGTACCTTTTCCAGAGTTTACGTTACATCCTGTAGTATATGACATGGATGTCATAGGGTATGAAAAAGGAAAAAATACGCTCCATTTGTTCGATATCGAAAGTATTGATGAAAGCTTAGTAAAACAAGGAATCGATTTTGATAAAACTAATATTGAAAAGAATTTAACCTTATTTCTTTATCCTGATGATAGCGATGATGAGGGGAGATTGTTACGTATTTATCAACAATACTTTATGGTATCTTGTGCAGCGCAAATGATACTTGCTGATTGTAAAGAAAAAGGGTATGATCTCCATGCTTTAGATGAACATGTTGTCATTCAAATCAATGATACACATCCTTCTTTAATCATCGCGGAGTTGATTCGTTTACTACAAAAGGAAGGTATGTTGTTAAAGGAAGCATTGGCGGTTGTGGAAAAAACATGCGCATATACCAATCATACAATCCTAGCAGAAGCATTAGAAACTTGGCCAATGGCATATTTAGAAAAAGTTGTACCAGATCTATTAGAGATTATCATTTCACTTGATGCAATTGCACATGAACGTGGAAGTAATGAAAAATTAGCAATTATTGATGCAGAACATCGTGTTCATATGGCACACATGGATATTCATTTTGGAAAGAGTGTAAATGGTGTAGCCGCATTGCATAGTGATATTTTAAAGAATACAGAACTACATGAGTTTTATAAGTTGTATCCAGAGAAGTTTAATAATAAAACAAACGGGATTACCTTCCGTAGATGGCTCTATAGTAGCAATCCACAATTAACATCTTTTCTAGCAGAAACACTTGGAAAAGAGGTGTTCGATAATGCCAATGTATTATCGAAATTAAAAGCATATGAGAACGATAACATAGTTTTACAAAAACTATTGGATATCAAAGAGTATAAAAAACAAGCCTTTATAAAACATATGAAGAAGAAACAAAACATTACCTTATTGGAACATGCAATCTTCGATACACAAGTAAAACGCCTTCATGAGTATAAACGTCAGCAAATGAATGCCTTGTATATCATTCATAAATATTTGGATATCAAAAGAGGAAATCTTCCAAAACGACCTCTTGTATGTATCTTTGGCGCAAAAGCTGCCCCTGCGTATACCATCGCGAAGGACATTATTCATATCCTGTTATGTTTAGAGGAAATCATAGCGAAGGATAAAGCGGTCGCTCCTTACTTGCAGTTGTGCTTTATTGAGAATTATAACGTTAGTGAAGCAGAAATTGTCGTACCAGCAACGGATATTTCTGAACAGATTTCACTCGCGAGTAAAGAAGCGAGTGGCACTGGTAATATGAAGTTTATGTTGAATGGTGCATTAACACTGGGAACACGAGATGGTGCAAATGTGGAAATCGCAGATCTTGTGAAAGAAGAAAATATTTATATTTTTGGAAAGAGCAGTGAAGAAGTGATTCAACATTATGAACGTGGTGATTATTGTGCAAAAACGTTGTATGAAGAACGTGAACATATTCAAGAATTAGTGGATTTTATTGTAGGAAAAGAAATGATGAAGATAGGGGATGAAGTTTCTTTAAAACGTTTTTATCATGAACTACTAAATAAAGATTGGTTTATGACGCTTCTTGATTTAGAGGAGTATATCGAGTGTAAAGAACGCATGATAGCTGACTATGAAGACCGTATGCTTTGGGCTAAGAAGATGCTTCATAATATCGCAGGAAGTGCATTCTTCTCAAGTGATCGAACCATTATGGAATATGAAGAAGATATATGGAAATTAAGGGAAGGAGAGAAATTATGAAAGTAGAACCATGTGCAGGAATACTGTTACCAATTTCATCATTACCAGGTAATCAAGGAGTAGGAGATTTTGGTAAACATACGTTTCGATTGATTGATGCATTGCATAAACAACATATCAAAATATGGCAAATACTACCGTTAAATCCTTTGGGGTATGGAAATTCTCCATATCAACCATTCTCTTCCTTTGCTGGAGATGAACTCTATATCAGTGTGGATACTTTAGCGGATTATGGTCTATTGAAACAAAGCTCTATTCGTAATTGTAACAAGTTTGAAGAACGTGTAAACTACGAGGAAGTTAGAGCCTTTAAAGCACCTTATTTAAAGAAAGCATATAAGACATTCTTAAAGATGTTTTCAACCTTTGAACAAGAATATCGATTGTTTGTTTCAACGGCAGAATGGCTCTATCCATATGCAGTCTTCATTTCATTGAAAAAACATAACGATATGAAACCATGGACGCAGTGGCCAAAAGAACAAAAAGAATGGATTAAAAATCGTCGTTTTCCACTTCGTGAGGTAGAAGATCAAATTCGTTATGAACAATTCATTCAATTTATCTTTTATAAACAATGGAAAGAAGTAAAGGATTATGCTAATGAAAAGGGAATTTCCATTATGGGAGATATTCCTTTCTATGTAGGATTAGATAGTGCAGATGTATGGCAAAATCAACAAGATTTCTTGTTGGATGAACAAGGGAATCCAACCTATATTGCAGGAGTACCACCAGATTACTTTAGTGCAAGTGGACAACGATGGGGAAATCCTATTTATAATTGGAAAGTGATGCGTCGAGGACATTACCAATTTTGGATGGAACGTTTGGCTTGGAATGATCGCTTTTTCGATATTCTTCGTTTGGATCATTTCCGTGCTTTTGATACGTATTGGAAAATAGAGGCAAGTTGTGAAACAGCAATTCAAGGAGAATGGGTATTAGGTCCATCTTATGAATTCTTTGATGAACTATATCAAAAGATGCCAGATATCAATATTATTGCGGAAGATCTTGGTGATTTACGTAAACAAGTTGGTAAATTAAGGGATCATTATCATCTATTGGGAATGAACGTTTTACAGTTTGAAATGATGCCAAAACTATTGAAGAAACGTCGTAAATTCAATGTTGTATTATATCCTGGAACACATGATAATGATACATTAGAAGGATTTTACCAAACATTATCCCCAAATCATAAGATTGCATTACGTAGATTCTTCCATAACCTTGGATATGAAAATAGAACCTTCCATGAACTTGTTATTCGCTATTGTTTGAATAGTGAAGCTTCTATGGTGATTCTTCCTGTCCAAGATATCTTGGGATTGAAGAGTGAGGCAAGAATCAATACACCTAGTACTATAGGTTCCCCAAATTGGGAATGGAAATTAAAGAACTTGAAAGAGGTCTATGAAGTATTACCTCAGATTGGTGAATGGATGAAAGAAAGCAATCGCATATAAAAAGGAGCTCGCGCTCAATGTCATTTAGTTAAGAAATAATAAACTAGAGGAATCAATTAAAATTTGACCCTCTTTTTTTATTTTCAATATATGTATTGACATAACATTGAAAATCTGGCGCCTCACTGCGCTCAGCGCTTCGTTAGGAAAGTAAAAGGAGGTTGTATCCACATGACAACTACAATTTTATTTTTCTATAAATCAAAAGTATGGAATAAAGAAATAGGAGGATTTATTTATGTCCAACTATTCTAAAGAAGTTTTAGATGTATTAGATCATAGTATTTTATCTGCATTCCAACGAAAAAACGAAATGAATATTGTTAAGAATTCTTCTGATTTCTCTAGAAATCGAAAATTAAATTTTCACGATTTAATGAAAATCATCATCTTTATGTCTTCGAAACCAATTAAGGAAGAACTCTGGGATTATTTTGATTATGATGAAGATGTAGCTACTTCTAGTGCTTTCGTTCAAGCAAGAGAGAAATTGCTTCCTAATGCTTTTCAAACAGTATTTAATATGATGAACAAACATTTTCCTTGTGATACCACTTATCATGGGTATCATTTAATTGCAATTGATGGTTCTGATTTAGCTATTTCTCGTGATGAGAATGATCAAGAAACCTTTGTATATAAGGGTGAAAATATAAAAAATTGTAATCAGTACCATATTAATTCTGCGTATGATATATTAAATTATAGATATATTGATATGATTATTCATGGAGCACAAAACCCTGGTGAACAGGCTTCGATGCATATCATGGCAGAGCGATACAAATATGATAAAGCAATATTTATCGCAGATCGTAATTATGCAACTTGGAACATCATGGAGCATATTAAGCAAGCAAATCAAAACTT
>JAVWJF010000164.1:0-5876 GCA_036639195.1 Longicatena sp. | reverse complement strand
TTACTGTCTTTTATAAGGCATAGCAATTTAGCTAGACCAGTCATATTATACAACAATTTATATTGGTTCACTAGTGTTTTCGATGATTCTACATATTTGACACCCTTTTTAAGCCATCATCAAAAAAAGGTGTGAACATAAATTCACACCTAAGGATTCTAAATTTATTATAAAGTTTACACAATTATTGGAATTCATGTAAACTCATTACAGAATCTCTTTGATACTCTTTTCCAAATCTTTTGCGCATAAATGAAACTCCCCCTGTAAAAACTCAGGAGTTCCTACTTGACCAAAGCGTTCCTTCACACCATGTCTTTTAAAAGGAACATGAATGTTGTTTTCCGCCATCACTTCCGCAACTGCACTTCCCAATCCCCCAGTAATCGAATGGTTTTCAAAGGTAACGATGGCTTTCTTATCTTTGGCTTCTTTTACAATGAGTTCAACATCTAATGGTTTTATACAGAACATATCAATCACTTCTGTAGAAATCCCTTGTTCTTCCAAAGACATTGCACAATCATATGCATCACTTACAAGTTGTCCAGCTGAAATAATTAAAATATCATGCCCTTGTTTAATAACATTGCCTTTCCCTAGATCAAAAGTAGATCCCTCCTCATAAAGATTACGAACACCTTTGCGATTTGCACGTAAGTAATGTACCCCTTCATGTTTTGAGAATTCACGAACAATCCATGAAGTTTGCACAGCATCCGCTCCATCACAAATTACAACGTTAGGAATTGCTCTTAGAATTGCGACATCTTCCCAAGTGGTATGTGTCCCTCCATTTGGTCCTGCACAAAAACCAGGATCTGAACCATAAATATTCAATGTTGTATTTGCATAAGCACCAGATAAGAAAATTTGATCATATACTCTTCTTGAAACAAATGGCCCAAAGCTATGAATGTAAGGTTTATATCCCAAAAGAGATAAACCTGCGGCTGCACCTGTCATATTTGCTTCAGAAATACCACATTGAATAAAACGATCTGGATGCGTTGCTTGAATTTTTGTAAACCCACTTGCTCCACCTAAATCTGCTTCCATGGCGACCACTTTATCATCTGTTTTCATCAACTCCTGTAGTGTTTCTACTACCACTCCACGAAGTTCTTTTCCAACTACCTTTTGATTTTCTACTATCTTAAACATTTATGCTTCCTCCTTTGCGATAAAGGCTTTTAATTCTTCTACTGCAAGATGTGTGGCATTCTTTTCTTCTTCCCCAAATTTCACGGAGTGATTCGATAACATTTCTTCAAAGTATGGTATCCCTTGCCCTTTTATTGTATCTAACACTATACAAACGGCTTGATCTTGTACTTCTTTGGCACGGTTGATTGCGCTATCAATTGCCTCGACATCATCCCCCTTAACACATTGGGTATGAAAACCAAAAGCCTTCATTTTATCCACAATACTAAATGGATTTATAACATCTTTTGTGTAGCCATCCAGTTGTCGTTTGTTATCATCAATGAAGACGATACAGTTGTTTAATTTATAATGCGCGATGAATTGAAATGCTTCCCAACATTGCCCTTCATTTAGTTCTCCATCTCCAACAATCAAATACACATAACGATTACTTTTGTTCATTCTCAATCCCATAGCAATACCTGCCGCAGCACTTGTTCCTTGTCCTAGAGAACCCGTCGTCATATCTACACCAGGAGTCTTTAATCGATCAGGATGACTTGGTAATATGGTTCCTCCTTCATTTAAGGTATATAGCATTTCTTTATCGAAGTATCCCATTTGAGCGAGCACACTATACAAAGCTGGTCCTGCATGTCCTTTCGACAAGACCAAACGATCACGATCTTCCATCTTAGGCTGTTTTGGATCGATATGCATTTGTTTTCCATATAATACACTCAATACTTCTACAATAGACATAGCACCACCTAAATGCCCATACCCTCGATGTTCCAACATTTGTAGAATATGAATACGAATCTGTGCCGCTAACACTTGTAAATCTTTCTTCTCTTTTATCTCCATATTGCCCTCCTTTTATCTATTTTTATAAAATTTTGCGTAAAGAAAAAGAAGACAGAGCCTTCTTCTTCTGAATCTTACAGTTTGAATGCCTCTTTTAATTTTGTTTCGATTTCATTCATATCCATTAATTGATTTAAAATTATCTTACTTTTAAAATGCGTCAATTGTGGAGCTAAATCTGCACCGATAACAAATAGATCAGCATCGCCTTCTCCAACTTCAGATAATGCGGTATGTGATACACTTACACCCGTAATATTTAATTTTTTTAAAACTTTTTCTACGTTCATACTAACGATCATGCTACTACCTAAACCTTGACCGCAACAACATACTATTCTTCTAATTTCCATGAGTTGCCTCTTTCTTTAAGCGTCTTCGCTTTTTTTAACTTTCTTTGGTGCTACATAGTTGTACACGATTGGTGCTAAGAATACGACAGCACATACAATGAGCAATCCGCTACCTTGTATAAATTGAGCGATGTTACCAAATACAATTCCCATCCATGAGAAGTCTGCATCTGAGAATGTACTGTTTGCGAAATTCAATGCACCCATAACTGGCATACAAATTGCAGGTAGGAATGTAATTAATAAACCATGCATGAAACTTCCAAATACACATCCTTTTAATCCACCTTCTGCATTGGCAAATACACCTGCTGTTGCCCCACAGAAGAAGTGAGGAATAACGCCTGGTAAAATTAGTGCTACACTTACCAAGTTTGCATCGATGAAGCCAAGAATAAATAATCCAACAACACCACCTAAGAAAGAAACTAGGAATCCGATCAATACGGCATTTGGAGCATATGGGAATACAACTGGACAATCAATTGCTGGAACTGCGCCAGGTACAAGTTTTTCAGCAATACCACGGAACGCTGGAACAATTTCTCCTACAATCAAACGAACACCACTTAAGATGATATATACACCACCTGCAAAGCTTAATCCACTTGTAATAGACCAAACAGCCCAGTGTGTTTTTGTTTCTGCACCTACATTTAATAATCCACTTAAATTTGGATGAATTTTTAAAATGGAAGCTGCATCTGCACTTAAGATACCTTTTGATACTGCTACTGCGGTTACAATTAGGAAGAATGCCATCATCGTAATCCCAATTGCTACTGTTGTATCACGTAGGAAAGTTAATCGTTGAGGAAAGTTTACTTCCTCTGTAGATTTTCCTTTTCCTTTGAATAATTTTCCACATTGTGCTGCAAACCAATACCCTGCACCACCGAAGTGGCCAAACCCTAATTCATCTGTTTTAACAATCTTACGCATCGTCGGTTGACAAATAGCTGGTGAGAACGCCATGATAAATCCGAGCAATAACCCTCCACCTAACCATAATTGTACACCCTCAAGACCACCTACATTTAATAACACAGCTAACATACATGCCATATAGAATGTGTGATGACCTGTTAAGAAAATGTAATGTAATCTTGAAAAACGAGCAATTACAATATTTAGGATCATACCTAAACACATGATATATGCGGTATCTTTCGCAAAATCTTGAAGTGCGAGAGATACAATCGCTTCGTTGTTTGGCACTACACCTTGCATATTAAACGCATAGTTGAATAAATCTCCAAATGCATTTAATGAACCAGATTGTAGAAATGCCGCACCAGCGGATAGAACTAAGAACCCTACAATTGTTTTTACGGTTCCTTTCATTACGTCTTCAAGTGGCTTGCGCTGTAGCAACAATCCAATTAAAGCCATGAGACCTACAAGTATTGCAGGCGTCGATAGAATGTTTACAATAAATTCTAACATATGATAAAACTCCTCCCATTATTGTTAACGCTATATTTCACATGCATTAGAAACAAACAATTCGTATATTTGTTTTGCGCATGTTGCGTCCAGTATTTGTTGGACTTTGTTCTCATCCATGAAGATATTTGAAATAGCTTGAATACCTTCCATGTGTGATTCATTATCCTTTGCCACTAGTGTTACTAGAACTCTTACATCATAACCATCTGGTTTGAATTTAATCGGCTCTTTTAATATGGTGACACTCATCTGTGTCTCTACAACACCCTTTTCATTACTCGCATGAATCAGTGCTAAATTTTCACATATGACATAATAAGGACCAAACTTCTCTGTGTTTTCATATACCGCCGTTTCATAAGCTTCGGTACAGTAGTTTTGTTGTATCAGTGGAACACAAGCAATATGAACTGCTTCTTTCCAATCGACAACACTTTGTCGTATATAACAGTTTTCTTCTTTTAATAAATGGCTCATTGACTTCATTTTATTTCCCCTTTACATGTTCATTATCCATTTTAATTGGCGCTAATACAAGGCCAATTCTTTTCTTGTTTATGTGCAATCCAATAGATGAATGTAACCAAATAATTGCACCAATTTGTGCAAGTTTTGGTTACAGTGGCAATCTTTGCCTACTTATGTTCTTTATTCATCCTCTGGTTGCGTATGCGTTTGTATATAAGTTTGTATTTCTTTACTAGATGTAAGTGCAGCAATTTGTTCAATACTTTTCTTCTTAGAAAATATGTTCAATACATCGTTTAAAATATGAATATGTTTTCGTTGATCTTCCGCACATAATACAATAATAATGCGTGCTTGTTTACCGTTTAAAAAGGTAACTGGATGCTTGAATGTACACATGGATACATCTAGCTTTCGAACACCCTTTTCTATTGCAGCATGCGCCAACACCAAACCATCCGCAAGGAACATCATAAGACCACGTTGCTTTTGATCTTCCAGAATTGCTTCTACATATTCTTGCGATATAGATTCATCCTCTAACAATGGTGTACAAGAATAGCGAATTGCCTCTTCCCAATCGCATTCTTCACCATACTGCTTAATATGGGAGAGTTTTAAATAATACAATAAGTTGTGTCCATAGTTGTGATGTGGTACTACATGAGATTGCATACTAGCATAATAATTTTGTAGATCTCTTTCAAATGCATTTAGTTTTGAACTAGGAATATAGCTAGTCGCAAGTCGAACAATTTCTTGTATTTGAAGGTTCGCATGAGGTTCACTTACCATACAGTTGCGTAATATGGTTACTCGGTCTTGATCTGTCAAAATCGGATGTACAACAATGAGCTTCTTCTCTTCCGCTAATACAACGGTAGATATGACTACATCAAACCCGTGGTCTTTCTGGTATTGGCTCAACGGCAGATTGATAATTTCTGTTGCTTGTGGAACAAGTGAAGCTACTTCATTACGAAGCATATTCCCAGTTCCTATCCCATTTGGACAAATGATAAGAATACGAAGATTTCTACTTTTAGTTTCTCGCATCGTCATAAAGGCACCAAAATGTAAAGTTATATAAGCAACTTCTGCATCGGATATCAAGTATCCAAGTGTTCGTTCTAAATATTCACAAGATTTCTTTGTAATCTCATATAGCTCCTCATATTCTGTTTCAATACTATCCAACATTGGGTTTCCTAACTGAATTCCATAACGATAACGATATAAGGACGTTTTCAAATGTGCATTAATAGCATTGATCAACTCTTCTTCTTGATCAAAATAAACACACGTTAAACGTTCAAATTCATGCACTAAGTTTTTTGAAATTTCATACGTTTCATCTTGATCTTTCATTACATTTACAGGTATGGTTTGTAAACGCGACCCCAACAAATGCAAGGTCACATAAATTTTCTCTTCAGGCGCAAGACGTACAAACTTTTGTGATACTAAATGATATTCTTTTGTTTCTACTATTTCTTCTTCATCTTCGTCATCATCTTCTTCTACGTTTTTGCTTTTTTTCTTGCAAGCATTATCTTCTTTCTTCTTATCTTCGTCTTCGTCTATTTTTTT
>JAVWJF010000163.1:0-5876 GCA_036639195.1 Longicatena sp. | reverse complement strand
GTTGTGGAAGCTGCGCAACATATCGGAGATGACCGTGTACGTTGTATCTCTATGGGAAGTACCGATGGATTGGTACGTGACATGGAGGCAATCGATACAGGTTCACCAATTAGTGTTCCTGTTGGAAAAGAAGTATTAGGACGTATGTTCAATGTCTTAGGGCGTGAAATTGATGGATTAGGTAAAGTAGAAAAGTGTGAATATTTACCAATTCATAGAAATGCCCCAACCTTTGATGAACAACAGACTTCGGCAGATATGTTGGAGACTGGTATCAAGGTTATCGATTTATTATGTCCTTATGCAAAGGGTGGTAAAATCGGTTTGTTTGGAGGAGCAGGGGTTGGTAAAACCGTGCTAATTCAAGAACTTATTCACAATATCGCAAAAGAACATGGTGGGATGTCTGTCGTTACTGGAGTTGGGGAGAGAACCCGTGAAGGAAACGATATGTATCACGAAATGAAGGACAGTGGAGTCCTTGATAAAACTGTTCTTGTATATGGACAGATGAATGAATCACCAGGAGCTAGAATGCGTGTTGGACTAACAGGTCTTACTATGGCAGAATACTTCCGTGATCACGATCATCAAGACGTATTGTTATTTATTGATAACATCTTCCGTTTCACACAAGCAGGAAGTGAAGTTAGTGCCTTACTAGGACGTATGCCTAGTGCCGTAGGTTACCAACCAACACTTGCGACAGAGATGGGACAATTACAAGAACGTATTACATCTACAAAAAATGGTTCTATCACATCTGTACAGGCAATCTATGTGCCTGCGGATGACTTAACCGATCCAGCTCCAGCAACTGCCTTTACGCATCTTGATGCGAAAACAGTATTGGACCGTGATATTGCGGCTTTAGGAATTTATCCTGCAGTGGACCCATTGGAATCAAGTTCACGTATTCTAGATCCACTAGTAGTAGGAGATGAACATTACGCAGTAGCACGTGGTGTACAAGAGATATTACAACGTTACAAAGAACTACAAGACATCATTGCCATTCTTGGTATGGATGAATTGAGTGAAGAAGATAAGATTATTGTAAACCGTGCACGTCGTGTTCGTAACTTCTTATCTCAACCATTTAACGTAGCGGAAGTATTCTCTGGTATTAAAGGATGTTATGTATCAAGAGAAGATACCATTCGTAGCTTCAAAGAACTTCTAGAAGGAAAATATGATCATTTACCAGAAATGGCATTTATGTTCGTATCTACCATCGAAGATGCGGTTGAAAAAGCCAAGACATTAGAAGGATAGCCTATGATCAAGATTAAGATCATAACTCCAGTAGGTCTTTACTTAGAAGAAGAAATAGAATCTATCAACGTAAAGACAGTGGAAGGATATCGTACCATTCTACCAAGTCATATCCCATTGGTCGCAATGCTTGATACATGTCGTTGTACTCTAAAAATAAATGGAACTAGTCATAGCTATGCTTTGGCTGGTGGTTTATTACAAATTAACGATAATGAAATGAGAATTCTAACCGATGCGATTGAAGGAAAAGAAGAAATCGATTTAGAACGTGCAAGACGCTCTAAAGAACGTGCGGAAAAACGTCTGGCAAAGAAAACTGAAGAAATTGATTTGAAGAGAGCGGAAATCGCTTTAGCCAAAGCAATTAACCGAATTAAAATACGCGAAGAACACTAAACAGTGTTCTTTTTCTATATAAACTAGTATGATTTATTCCTTTTCTTTCAAAATCTTTAGAAGATTATAGTTATGTTTTGTAGAAGTGGTGCTATAATAAATAGCAAGAGTGAGAGGATGAACTATATGGATGAAGAAGTACGATTTGAAGCTGAGATAGATATACCAGAAACAACGAAAGAACAAATCAAAAAAAATAAAAAAATGAAGCCTAAAAAAGAAGGCATCGCATATGAAATATGGGATTTATTTAAAACCTTTGTAATTTGTGCTGTGTTTGTTTTTCTACTGACAACATTTGTAGTTAAACCTGTACAAGTAGAAGGCGTCAGTATGACTCCGACCTTAGAAAACAAACAAATCGGCGTAATGAACGTAATTGATGTGAAAATTCATGGTATCAATCGTTTTGATGTAGTTGTTGTTAGTGATGATAAAATTACTGGTGGAGATAACTGGGTAAAACGTGTCATTGGATTACCGGGCGATAGCATTTACGCAAAAGATGACGTTGTATATGTAAATGGTCAGGCGATCGATGAACCTTACTTGGATACGAAATATGTAGATAATTTTAAAAATAAAATCAATCCAGTATTTACTGGAGACTTTGAAAAAATAACTTTAAAAGAAGGGGAATATTTTTTAATGGGAGATAATCGCCCCTATTCTCATGATTCTAGAGCTGTCGGTCCATTTTTAGAAGGAGACTTTAAAGGAAAAGACGTATATGTCTTATATCCATTCACAGAGATGCACATTGTACGTAATGGAGCTTTGTCCTAATTGCATAATAGTTGAACATCCAATAAAATAGATTTATAATAAGAGTAACTTTTATAGGAGGATATCTTATGGATTATCAGATTGTTGTAGACGACATTGAAATTAACGCAAATGAACAGATTGGTGAAAAAGAAGCGAAAGCTTATATTGCCTATGTACGAGAGAAAAATCCTCAAAAAGAAATTCAATCCATTGATTTGAAATTTGATGGAGAAGAAGTTGGATTAGGTTATCATCTATACCCAGAAGGCTTTGAAAAAATAAGAAGAATTACTGGATATTTAGTTGGAACCGTTGATCGTTTCAATAATGGAAAACGTGCAGAAGAAAAAGATAGAGTAAAACATGCGTAGGCAGCATAGAAGTGCTGCTTTTTTCATATACATCTAAGGAATATAATGGAAAATATAAAATTTTAAGTTAAATTTAAGATTTAGAAATGACATTCTAATGCTTTCAGTGTTATAATGTGCGTGTAAGTTCACGTTTAATCATCTAGCCAATGATTTGCTATGCGTAACTTATTAACGAAATTTCTCTCTCCTCCTTTGAGAAGCAGAAATTCGATTGGAGTGTTCATGGGGTATCTTGTGGGCACTCTTTCCATAAATAAACAAATGCATAAATATAGATGGAGGGTTTATATGTTTAGAGATAACCGAGATGATATTGATAATAATGAAGATGTAGATTTAACGGGTATGATTCACCAATACAATGAAGATAATGAATTACGCCGAAAAATTAATGAGATGAAGAAACAAAAAGAAGAGGGTGTCAAACGTGAACCTACCTTTGATCCTAATGACTCTGCTTTTATAAACATTCCAAAGGAAAAACAATCAAGTATTCCTGATATTCGTGTAGATCATGAGTTTGAAAAAACACGAGTAAACTTCAATGATGATAGTGATAAAACATTGGTGATTATGGATCGTAAAAATAAAGTGGAACCAAATTCACAACCGATGTTTGAAGATTATCCTTATCAAGAAACAAAGACTTCTAGTAGTGCTTTGCGTCAAGAAGAGTATGAAGAAGAGGAAGATATCAGAGAAACTATTAAAAAGAAAAAGATAGAACCAAAACGTGTTGAGGATGATGAAGAAGATGATGAGAAATCCAAAAAAGTAAACAAGATGATTACGTATACAATCATTGGTGTTTTGTCTGTAGTTTTATTAGTAGGTGCAGGTTTTGGAATAAAATATATGTTCTTTAACGGTAGTTCAGATGAACCAACAGAAGAACCTACTAAAAAAGAAGATCCAAAGGATACTGAAAAAGATCCAGTAAAGAAACCTAGTGAAAATGAAACAGATATCAAAGACAATAGTGCAGTAATTAAACAATTGAATTCTCAAATCGATGCATATGAAGTACAATTGAAACAAGTGAATGATGATATTGCAAGTGCAGAAAGCGCAAAAACAGCAGCACAAGAAAAATTAAACAATATCGCGACATTACTTAGTAATGTAAGTTCTATTGAAGGTAATATGAAAGGCATTGGAGACTCAGAAGCAGTTGTGAAAAAAGCAGCAGAAGATACATGTAAAATTGATGAAAATGCACAAACCTGTAAAGATGCAAAGGCGCTTTACGATGAGTATTTAAAATTACAATCACAGTATACTCTTGCAAAACAACAATATGAAACAGAGTCTAAAAAAGATGCAACATATCGAACTGAAATGACAGACGCAGATACAAAGATTAATACATTGAAAACTAAGAAAACAGATTTAGAAAAGAAAATAGCAGAAAAGACAACAGAACTTGCGAAATACGAATAACAGAAGCGATTGCTTCTGTTTTTTTCCACATGTGTAAGAAAATAAACCAATTGTGTAAGAAAGCGGGTTTATGAAAGTGGGGATAATGGTATAATATATGAAAAGAAATTTGAGGGGTGCGCAATGATCAATTTAGCAATTCTAGATGATAATGTGGAAGAAGCAAGTAAGACGAAAAAATTATTACTCCCATATCTTGATAAACGTAATCTGGATTATGAACGCATCGATATATATCAAGATGGTGCGTCTATTTTGAAGTGTTCTAAAATGTATGATGTATTGTTTTTGGATATTGAAGTGGGAAAAGAAAATGGGATAGACATCGCAAAAAAACTACGGGAGACACAACCCAATATTATCATAGTGGTAATTACAAGTTTTATTAAATATTCCATAGAAGGATATAAAATCCAAGCAGCTCGTTATTTATTGAAACCAGTTGCTCCATCTTTACTATATAGCGAATTAGATGAAGTGTTAAAAGATTATTTGGAACGCCCAAGTATTCTTTTGAGTGATCATCATGAAGAAGTACGAGTAAAGACGAGTGATGTATACTACTTTGAAACTTATGGTAGAAAGGTGCAATTTCATACAAGAGCACAAGTGTTTAGCAGTAAAGAAAATGTTTCCTATTGGGCTGTGAAATTAACAGAAGGGTTTGTGGAATGTTACAAAGGGATTTATGTTCATGTGAAATATATAGAACAAATAGCTAAAGATACATTGGTTTTAGAAAATAAACAAATATTGCCGATTGCTAGACGCAGGTATGACGATGTAAAGAAGGCGTGGATTTGTTATCAGGAGATGATTGTATGAATTATATCGTTATATTTATACAGGTATTTGTATTGTTTTATATGATGTACATGTATCATGAGACATACCAAAAACATTATCACACGGATGCAAATTGCTTAAATCGTTATGCGATAGCATTTCTAATAAGTTGTTTTGTATTCTTATTTGTACCGGAGAGGTACTTCGTATTCTTATATTATGGAATTCTTATCATCTTGCCAATATATATGTATTATAAAGAAGAAGGATATGGGGCTCAATTAGGTTCCTATTTTGTAATTGTTCTTATTACCACGTTCATAATGTTGGGTGTGCATTATATTACAAGTATTGTACCAACACTTTCTTGGCCGTTTCATTTTACAATGGATACTATGTTTTGCAATGTGTTTATCATTTGTTCTTTGTTGTACTTACAATACATTCATAATTTGCGTAAATCGCCTTATATCAGTGTTGTTGTATGCAGTATATTGTTGTTATGCAGTGTTGATTTTATCTTATCTATCTATGGGAAGTTTGAAGAAGGACATGTAATAAGCTTGTTGCCACAAGCATTAACCATTTGTATGATAGGGATTTTTCGTATGTTTTATACCATGGAAACAAGCAAAGATAACGTATTAGAACTTACCATTCAACGCTATGCAGATAAAGAAAATAAAGAACGTTTTATGGTTCTAGAAAAAGAAAATAAAATGATTATGCAACAACTTCATGATATGAAGAAACATTTACGTATGCTAGATGAAATCCAACAATCACAAGAAGAATTTGAAACATACAAAAGAGAAATAGAGAATAAGACGGATG
>JAVWJF010000162.1:0-5886 GCA_036639195.1 Longicatena sp. | reverse complement strand
CGTGTTTACATACTCAGCATCTTCTGGATATACAATACCTAATGCACGATTATTGAAACGAACTTCAATGTCTTGAGGAGTGTATCCTAACATTCTACGATATCCTTCATTACATGTAATAAAGGAAAAGTTCTCGTCTAAAGCCACTTGAAAGATTCCACCAAACGCATTATTCACAATCACATCGGTTGAAAGTGGTTGTGTTGGCTTTAGCGCAGAATATGTTAAACTTTGTTCGTATTCGATAGAATTTTTATAAACAGTAGGTTTATCCTTTGTCATATTTGCGAAGTAACGTGCATGAAAATCTTCACTTTTCAAAGGACGGTCATAATAGAATCCTTGAAGCAATTCTGGTCCAAACTGTTTTACAATATCATTTACTTGTGCACTTTCAATACCTTCAACACAAACCATGATATTCATACTATGACACAATTGAATCAACTGTCTTACCAATGCTTGATCTGTAACATCATATGTCAGACGTTGTAAGAAACTCTTATCAATTTTTAATTGGTCCACCTTTAACATTTGGAAGACACTTAAGGAAGAATATCCTACTCCAAAGTCATCCAACGCAATTTTAATTCCTTGACTGCGCAAGAAATTAAACACACTGTTTATCAAAGCCATATCACTTACTCTACCAGTTTCAGTTAACTCTAAGGTGATCGCAGAAGCTGGTAAATTTTTTCTTGCAATCATCTTTGTGATTAGAAACTTAAACTCTACATCTTCAAATTGAAAACAAGAAATATTTAAATTCATGTGGAAGGACGGCATAATTTGTACCCATTCTTCACATTGTAACAATGCATTCTTTAACAACCATTTATTTACTTCAAAAATTAAACCACTTTCTTCTAGAACTGGAATAAATTCATAAGGTGTTACTCCATCTGGAAAACTTGGATGTTCCCAACGTAACAATGCTTCACATCCATACAGTGTTTCATCCTTCGTTTGAATCAATGGTTGAAATCGCAAACTGAACCCAGCGAAATCATTAGAAACACTCTCTCGTAAGGAATCCAACAATAACATACGTCGTTGTACTTGATTACAAAGCGATGGTGAACAAATTGTTATTTGGCGTTTTCCACGACGTTTGGATTCAATATATGCAATTCTTACATTGCGATACAATTCATCTGAATCTCCTCCATCATCCGGATATTTAGAAATACCTCCAGAAACTGTCAAAGAAACAGCAATTTTGTCTATCACAATGGTCTCTTGCGCAAGCTCTTGAACACTATGGAACAAATCCATCAAAGTT
This sequence comes from Longicatena sp., assembly GCA_036639195.1. Lineage (GTDB taxonomy): Bacteria > Bacillota_I > Bacilli_A > Erysipelotrichales > Erysipelotrichaceae > JAVWJF01. The sequence goes on along the minus strand of JAVWJF010000162.1, from coordinate 4,604 downwards.
GCCACATCTGCTCTTGGATATAAAACCCCAAAACTATCTCCATCTAATCGATATAATTGTGCTTCTGTTGGAAGTAAATTTGCCAACCGATTCGCAAAATTGCTCAAGACCTTATCTCCAAATGCATAAGAATATAAATCATTGATTTGTTTAAAATCATCTATTCCTATTAATAAGATTCCCCATGGTATTGAAGACATGCTTATTTCCTTTAAAGAATCTCTGAAACTTGTAATATAAAGTAAGTTGGTAACAGGATCATAATGGTTTTTCACTTCCACAAGACTAACAATTCCCGATAAAATAAATTTATCACGTGAAGAAGAAATCACCATACTTCCGTTGCATTGAACCCAAACATACTCATTATTTTTATCTTTAAAGCGAAAATCACTACAAAACTGTCCTGTGTGTCTTCTTTGTATTTCTTGGCATTGCGCTTTAAAAGAATCGATATCTAACGGATGAATCAATTGACTCCAATCAAACCCTTTTTCTTCGATGGAAAAAACATCGAAAGAATTTGAAGACCAGCGAGCTTGATTCTCTTCAAAATCGTATAAAAAGAAGAATTGATTATTTGCTCTTGATAGATATTCGAAAATATCTATTTCCATTTCTCTAACAGTTGTTTTCATATTATATTCTCCCAGCTACTATAATTGATAAATCTTCCCATATTTTTATGATTGCTTTTTTAAATTATATCATGTATTATCGATTCATGAATAAAATTCTTTTATTTTTCTTTTTAGTTTTAAAAAATCATTATATAATATGACTATGAATGAACATTTTTTAATCCCAGAGTTTGTTATTTCTATATTAGAATTCTTGCGTTCTTATAATGCGCAAGCTTTTCTAGTAGGAGGATGTGTACGTGATATGCTCATGCAACGTGACTTGCATGATTATGATATTGCCACCAGCGCAAAAGCGGAAAATATGCTCTCTTGGTTTTCACAAGCTGGATACAAAGCTCTTCCAACAGGAATAAAACATGGTACAATCACCGTACTTCTTGATGAAGAACCTGTAGAAATAACAACTTATCGCATTGATCAATCGTATCAAAATCATCGCTCTCCTGACCAGGTTGTTTTTACAGCCCATATAGAGGATGATTTGAAACGACGAGATTTCACTATGAATGCCATTGCCTTTCATCCAAAAATTGGAATCATTGATCCACATCATGGACAAGAAGATATTCGTCAAGGTATCGTTCGATGTGTTGGAGATCCCATGGTACGTTTTGAAGAAGATGCACTTCGAATGCTGCGAGCTTTGCGTTTCTCATCGCAACTTCGATTTGAAATAGAATCCAACACATGGAATGCCATCCAAGTTCATCATCAAGATTTGAAGTATGTATCAAAAGAACGCATTAGTGATGAGTTCAATAAAATCTTGATGGCGAGTAAAGTAAACACCTTACGCATGCTACGGGATGCAAACATACTCTTAGAAATCATTCCTGATTATGCATCTCTATACGATTATAAACAACCTACAAAATGGCACATATATGATGTCTTCACACATACAGATGTCGCCTTAAACCATACAACTGAGGATTCGTTATATGTAAAATTAGCCATTGTGTTTCATGATATAGGTAAACCATTATGTTGTACAATTGATGAACAAGGAAGTGCGCATTATAAAGGACATGCCCTGCAATCGCAGCGTATTGCACAACATTACTTAAAGGAACTGCATTACGATAACGCTACGATACAGCGTGTTTGTGATCTTATTTTGTATCATGATTACTATGTGAAGCCAACACGAAAGGTGCTTCGCAAGTATCTTAGTAAGTTTTCCAATGATGTAGGCTTGGCTTTTGAAGCATTGGATGTACAAATCGCAGATAATCATGGAAAGAATCCAGAATTAGCACAAGCACTTATTGATAATGTTCTGGAGTGTAAAGCAATGATATCATTAATGGAAGAAGAAAAAGATATCCTTCATAAGAAGGATTTGGCATTGAATGGTCATGATGTTATGCGCTTAGGGTATACTGGCAAAGAAATTGGAGAAGTTCTTTCTATGCTGTATGAATGGGTATTGGAAGATCCTACATGGAATACAAAAGAAGCTTTACTCAAACGATTACAAAAAATGAAATAATTGGATATGGGTGTTCAACTGGTTGAAATCAAACTCATATCCTTTTTCATTTCAAGTTTTCAAGTAAAAAGAAAAGAAGTTCTATTTCAGAACTTCTACGCTTTTTCAATATACTCTACGATTTTACTTCCCATATCACTACATGACATTTTTGTTTTGCCTACTTCCATGATATCGCCTGTACGATATCCATCATTTAAGACATCTTCTACAGCTTTTTCAATCATAGCATTTTCCGCATCCATATCAAATGCATACTTCAACATCATACCTGCTGCTAGAATGGTTCCGATTGGATTGGCAATGTTTTGTCCAGCGATATCTGGTGCAGAACCATGAATTGGTTCATACATTCCTCGCTTTGTTTCACCTAAAGAAGCACTCGGAATAAGTCCAATACTTCCTGTAATCATACTCGCTTCATCACTTAAGATATCCCCAAACATATTTTCTGTTACAACGACATCAAATTGTGCAGGATTCTTTACAATTTGCATGGCAGTATTATCTACTAACATATCTGTACAAGTTACATCTGGATATTCTTGCGCAACTTCATGCATTACTTTTCGCCACAAGCGTGAAGAATCTAATACATTTGCTTTATCTACAGAAATGACATTGCTGTTACGTTTACGTGCAGTTTGAAATGCTGTGTGAGCAATGCGACGAACTTCATGTTCGTAGTAACACATACTATCACATGCATACAATTCACCATTTACCATTTCGGTTTTCTTTTCACCGAAATACACACCACCAATCAATTCACGAACGACCATAAAGTCAATTCCATTTTCCACGATATCTTTACGAAGTGGTGATGCATCCGCAAGTTGTGGGAATATTTTTGCTGGACGTAAGTTCGCATAAAGACCCATTTCTTTACGAATGCCTAAAAGTGCTTTCTCTGGTCGAATGTTAGGATCTACATTGTCCCATTTAGGACCACCTACTGCGCCTAATAATACAGAATCACTCGCAAGACATGCTTGTAAGCTTTCTTCGGGTAATGATTTACCAAATTGATCAATGGCACATCCACCAGCGATAACGTTGGTATATGCAAATTCATGATTGAATTTCTTTGCGATGACATCTAATACTTTGACAGCTTCCGCTACGATTTCAGGACCAATGCCATCTCCTGGAATGACCGCGATATGTTTCTTCATTATTTGATTTCTCCCTTTTTGATTGCATTCATCAAACCATCATGTTTCATAATGTTTTGAATAAATGCAGGAAATGGTTGTGCTTGATAAGTTTCTTTTTTTGTTTTATTTACAATTTCACCAGTGTCAAAGTTAATTTCAATTTCATCGTTTGCGCTGATGCGATTGCTCGCTTCTTCACATTCTAAAATTGGTAAGCCAATGTTGATTGCATTGCGATAGAAGATACGCGCAAAACTTTTTGCAATGACACAAGAGATACCACTTGCTTTGATCGCGATTGGTGCGTGTTCACGAGAAGAACCACACCCAAAGTTAAAGCCCGCAACCATAATATCGTTCACTTTTACATTCTTTACGAAATCCGCATCGATATCACACATACATTTTGCGGCCAATTCTTTGTGATCACTTGTATTTAAATAACGTGCAGGAATAATTACATCCGTATCTACATTATCCCCGTATTTATGAACAAATCCACTTGTTTTCATGCTATTTACCTCCCTGTATCTCTGGTGCTACGATTTTACCTGCAATTGCACTTGCTGCCGCAACAGCTGGACTTGCAAGGTATACTTCGGATTCTACATGTCCCATACGTCCAACAAAGTTACGGTTGGTTGTCGCAACACATCGTTCACCTTCCGCTAAAATACCCATATATCCACCAAGACATGGTCCACATGTTGGTGTAGATACAATGCATCCTGCATTGATAAAGGTTTCTATATAACCTAGTTTTACACATTCCATGTAAATGCTTTGTGTCGCTGGAATAATAATTGCACGCATTCCTTTTGCTACATGTTTTCCTTCGAAAATTTCTGCCGCAATTTTCATATCTGAAATACGACCATTGGTACAAGAGCCAATGACTACTTGATCGATGATAATATCTTCATCAATACTTTCAACTGCACGTGTATTTTCAGGAAGATGTGGGAATGCTACCGTTGGTTTGATAGAACTTAAGTCTAAATGGTAGATGTTATGATATTCCGCATCTGCATCTGCACGATATGTTTTATATGGACGATTGACTCTTCCATCTACATATTCGCGTGTGACATCATCGTATTCAAAGATTCCATTTTTTGCCCCAGCTTCAATTGCCATGTTCGCAATACATAAACGATCATCCATAGAAAGATATTGTAAACCTACACCGCTAAATTCCATCGATTTATACAATGCACCATCTACTCCAATCATTCCAATGATATGAAGGATAACATCTTTTCCACTTACATTTGGAGATAGTTTTCCACGAAGATCAAACTTGATAGCTTC
>JAVWJF010000161.1:0-5887 GCA_036639195.1 Longicatena sp. | reverse complement strand
TAAATTATACTTTGCAATTTCGTTATGTAAATATCGTTTTATGGCTTGTTGTTCAATTGAGTTATCTTCTAGTGTTTGCATTGTTTCGTACGCTTCATAATTTGCATAAAGAAGAAAGTAAGTTGCGAGAACTGGCCGTTCAACAGGAAAGTGTACAACAAGGTATCAAACAAATGTATTATGCAAATGAACAATCCAAAATTTTTCGTCATGATATGCGTCATCATTTTTTAGCGTTGAATGGGTACTTGAATGAAAATAAAGTAGAACAAGCTAAAATTTATATCACCAATATGATGAATGATATACATGATATTACTCCTACATATTATTGTGATTGTGAAATGTTAAATTTGGTGTTATCTTCCTTTGTTTCAGTAGCACAAAACAAAGGCATTACATTATCAATTAAGGCATTTGTTGGAGAACTTGTACAAATGGAAGATAATGAATTGTGTGTGTTGATATCCAATGCTTTGGAGAATGCAATTCACGCGGTTGAAAAAATAGAAAATTCAGAAGACAAAATCATTTATGTACATATTTTAAATGAAGATGGAAATTTGAAAATAGAAGTGAACAATCCATTTATTGGTAAGGTAACGTTCAAAAACAGTTTGCCTGTGCGTAGTGAAAATGGGCATGGTTTTGGAGTGGTAAGCATTGTTTCTGTGGTAAATAAACATCACGGACTTTATGAGTTTTTTACAAGTAAAAATAGATTCTATTTGAAAATCGTTATTTAAAGATTGAAAATAAAAAAATCGATAGGTGTAAAGTGATTATGTAATTTACATAATTGCTTTTGCTTGTTATAATATAAATCATGGACTGACTATTGCCTTGTGCAATATATGACATATAGAAGAGGTGCTCTATGGAAAATATCGGAAAACGTTTAAAAGAAAAACGACTAGAGCTGGGGTTGACGGTAGAGGATGTAAGTTCTAAAACTCGTCTTACTCAGAAGCATATCAAAGCGCTGGAAGAGGGAAATCTTAAGTTTTTTCATGATGATCTTTCGTATTTGCGCTTTTTTGTAAAATCCTATTGCGAAGCAGTTGATATTGATTTCGAAGATATCAAAGACGAGTTGCGTGAAAGTGTAAATGATTATACGCAAACAATTTCTTTGTCTACACAACATGACCATGAAGAGATTGAAAAGAGCATCGCAAATTCTGAAAAATTAAGTAAAGTGCAAAGTGACGATGCTAAGAAAGCACATGTCCGGAAACATGCACACCCTCATATCAACGCGAAGAAAATCAAAAAGGTGGATTTTTCACTTGTATCTTTGGTTGCGGTAGTATCCGTAGTTGCAATTGTTATCATATTTGGTTTTGTGATGTATTTCAAATCTGTTGGAAGTACGGACACAAATAAAACGGATAAACAACCGATTGCAAATGAACAAAATAAAAATGGAGATAATAAGTACCCTACATCGGATGAAGAAGACAAGAAAAAAGACAATACTGAAGAAACAAAGGAAATGAGTGTAACAAAAAATGATGTAACGCACTATACCATTGATAATACGAAAGATGGAGATGATTTGAAATTTGAAGTTTACTTTGGTGGAAGCAACTCCGGTTTCAGTATGACTGTGGATGGTGTTGTGTTAAGTGATCCAGCAGCTAGAGTTTACAACTATCAAACAACAGCTACTGGAAATATAAAGGCAAAAAAAGGATCTAAGGTGCAAATATATATCGGTTGGGTATATGATACATCTATCAAAATCAACGGAAAGAATGTAAAAGTTGATGATACCATTGTTCGTAGTGGACAACAAGCAACGTTAGAGTTCACAATAACAGGTGAAGAATAATGAATCTTCCCAATAAACTATCCATGTTCCGTATTTTCTTAGTACCAATCATTGCCTGCATTGCTTTGTTTTATGAAGGACAAGCAATTACAATTTCGATGAATAATATAAGCGCAAATCTATCAACAGGGTCACTGTTGGTACTTGTGCTTTTTGCGGTTGCGTCTTTTACAGATTTTTTAGATGGTAATATCGCTAGAAAACGAGGCCTAGTTACTTCGTTTGGAAAGTTCATCGATCCGATTGCGGATAAATTATTAGTGAATACGATGTTTATTTTGTTTGCTGTACAAGGTGTTATCCCTGTGTTTATTGCATTGGTGATGATTTGGAGAGATATGATGGTAGATGGCATGCGTATGAATGCGAGTGCATCTGGGAAAGTAGTAGCGGCAGGAATGCTTGGTAAAATAAAAACTGTATTGCAGATGTTTGCAATTATTGTATTACTTTTACAGAATATGCCGTTCGTATTCTTTCATATCCCTATGGATTCTATCTTGTTGTGGGGGGCTCTTATTGTCTCGTTAGCAAGTGGTATTCAGTATTTTTGGCAATTAAAAGATATTCTTATGGAGAGTATGTAATGGAAGAGTTGGTAGCACTGCTTACATCAAAAAAATTAACCATATCCAGTTGTGAGAGTTTGACAGCTGGTTTATTTGCATCTTCTATTGCCTCTGTTAGTGGTGCATCTGCAGTACTTTATGGAGGTCTAGTTACATATCAAAATGAAATTAAAATCAATGTTGCCAATGTCGATGCATCCATCATTAAAGAATATGGTGTAATCAGCAAAGAGTGTGCGATTGAAATGGCAAAGTGTACGAGGATGATTATGAAAAGTGATCTTTGTGTTTCCTTTACGGGGAATGCAGGACCTGCTACAATGGAAGGGAAAGTGGCTGGCTTAGTGTATTGCGCTATTGCTGGACCTTTGGGTATACAAGCTTATGAATTTCATTTTCAAATGCAAAGAAATGAACTTCGTGAACAAGTTGTGTGCGAAATGAGTAAAAATGTTATACAATATATACAATCAATGCATTAGAAAAAGAGGAGATTACAATGGAAAAAAATACAAATGAAAAAGCAATAAAAGAAAGAGAAGCACTGCTTGATGAAGCCATTAAGAAAATAGAAAAACAATATGGAAAAGGATCTATTATGAAGTTAGGAGATCGTGGAGCAGTAGATATTGACGCCATTCCTTCTGGTTCTATTAAAGTAGATGAAGCACTTGGAATTGGTGGATATCCAAAAGGAAGAATCATTGAAATCTATGGTCCTGAATCATCAGGTAAGACAACATTAGCGCTACACGCAATAGCGGAAGTTCAAAAACGTGGCGGACGTGCTGCGTTTATTGATGCGGAAAATGCAATTGATCCTAACTATGCTAGAAACCTTGGAGTAGATATCGATGAATTGATTTTATCGCAACCTGATAGTGGAGAACAAGCACTTGAAATTACAGAAATGTTGATTAAGAGTGGAGCTATTGATTTGGTTGTAGTAGACTCTGTAGCTGCCTTAGTTCCACAAGCAGAATTAGATGGAGAAATGGGGGATTCTCAAGTCGGTTTACAAGCACGTTTGATGTCAAAAGCTATGCGTAAATTGAGCGGAGTTATGAACCGCAGTGAATGTACTGCTATTTTTATTAACCAGTTACGTGAAAAAGTAGGAATTATGTTTGGAAATCCAGAAACGACACCAGGAGGTAGAGCGTTGAAATTCTATTCTTCTGTGCGATTGGACATCCGTCGTAGCGAAGCTATTAAAAATGGTACGGACATCATCGGAAACAAAGTAAATGTAAAAGTAGTAAAAAATAAAGTAGCACCTCCATTTAAAACAGCAGCAATTGAAATTATGTATGGAGAAGGTATTTCTTATGCTGCGGAATTATTGGATATGTGCGTAGATTATGACATCGTGATGAAGAGTGGAGCTTGGTTCTCTTATAATGGAGAAAAGATTGGACAAGGAAAAGAAGCAGCAAAAAACACAATCAAAGACAATCCAGCACTAATGCAAGAATTAGCTACAAAATTGAAAGACAAGACATCTCCTAAGGTAATTGAGGAAGAGTAAGCAACTCTTCCTTTCTTTTTTTGTGGAAACACTTTCAAAAGATAACGAAATTTATGAAAAGTAGTTATTTTTGTTGTGAAAAATGTGAAATTTATGTACAATATACTGTAGAGAGAAAAAAACTCTCAAGAAAGACGAATGGAGGAATCTATGTATGAATAATACATTAGTCATCTTTTTGTCTGTATTGACAGGTCTTGCCTTTGGAATCATCATCATGATGGTAATTTCCAGAGCAGGTTTAAATAAAAATCAGCAAAAAGGCTCTTTAATGCTAAAAGAAGCAGAATCAAAAGCCGATTCTGTTGTAAAGCAGGCAGTATTAGATGGTCGTACGCAAGCTCATGAATTGAAACTTGCGGCAGAAAAAGAAATAAAAGAGCGTAAACAGGAAATTACCGATCAGGAAAATAAACTTTTACGACGTGAAGACAATTTGAATTTCCGTGATGAAACACTTACAAGCAAGGAAAAACAGATCGATTTAAAAAATGCACAATTAGCTGATAAAATGGCAATGCTAGATGAAAAAGATAGGGTATTACAGGCGAAGATCGATGTGCAAGTTGAAGAACTTGAACGTATCGCTGCAATGTCTACCAGTGAAGCAAAGGCGGAATTATTTGCAATCACTGAAAAAAGAATGGAAAAAGAGATCGTTTCTTATATTAAGGAACGTGAAGAAGAAGCAAAATCAACAGCAGATGAAGTGGCAAAGAACATCGTTGCTTTAAGTATCCAACGTATCTCTTCGGATGAAGCGGTGGATCGTACAGTATCTGTTGTATCCCTTCCTAGTGAAGAGATGAAGGGTAGAATCATTGGACGTGAAGGTCGTAATATCAAAGCAATCGAACAGGCAACTGGTGTCGATTTGATCATTGATGATACACCAGAAACAATCACCGTCTCTTGTTTTGATCCGATTCGTCGTGAAACAGCTAGACTGGCTTTAGAACAGCTGATAAAAGATGGACGTATTCAACCAGGACGTATTGAAGAAGTAGTAAATAAAATCAAAGCTGAAATGGAAACTAATATTATGAAGACAGGGGAAGACACTGTATTCAAATTAGGTATTGGTAAAATTGATCGTGAAATCATTCGTTTGATTGGACGTTTGAAGTATCGTTATTCATATGGACAAAATGCACTTCAACATAGTATGGAAGTTGCGCATTTAACAGGAATGATGGCAGCGGAGCTAGGATTGAACCAACAACTTGCAAAACGTGCAGGATTGTTACATGATATTGGAAAAGCATTAGATTTTGAAGTTGAAGGAAGTCATATTGAGCTTGGATATAAATTCTGTAAGAAACATGGGGAAAGAGATGTTGTGTTAAACGCAATTCAATCTCACCATGGAGAAGTAGAACCAGAATTCTTAATTTCTAACTTGGTCATTGCGGCTGATACAATCAGTGCTGCTCGTCCAGGGGCACGTTATGAGGCACTTCAAAACTATATTAATCGTTTAGAAGAATTAGAGAAGATTACAAAATCATTTGATGGTGTTGATTCTGCTTATGCAATTCAGGCAGGACGTGAAGTTCGCGTTATGGCAATTCCAGAAAAATTAGATGATGTTTCTTGTCATAAGTTAGCACGTGATATCAAAGATAAAATTGAAGCTGAATTAACATATCCAGGTCAAATTAAAGTAACGGTTATCCGAGAAACCAGAGCTTGTGAATTAGCGAAGTAATATGAAAATTCTCTTTATAGGTGATATCGTTGGATCTTCTGGAAGAGAAATCGTGCGAGAACAACTACCTTTACTAAAAGCACAATACAATTTGGATGTAGTTATTGCCAATGGTGAAAATGCAGCGCATGGAAAAGGAATTACACGTAAAATTTATCGTCAGTTATTAGACTATGGGATTGATGTTGTTACGATGGGGAATCATACATTTTCCAAGAATGATATATATCAATTCATTGATGAAGCTG
>JAVWJF010000160.1:0-5894 GCA_036639195.1 Longicatena sp. | reverse complement strand
GTCTTTTTCCACAAGAAGGTGTGCACATAATTTTCCATAAGAATCTCTCTTTCATATCTTCTGTTTTTCTGTATAAAACATGGCAACAAAATATCAATAAAACAAAATAATATAGATAATACACAAAATGACAAGTGATTTAAATAATCACTTGTCATCATTATACAATATATACAATTTATTTTCTACTCAAACTCGATTGTTGCTGGCGGTTTGCTCGTTACATCATACAGTACGCGGTTTACATGCTTCACTTCATTTACGATACGAGTCGAAATAATATCCAATACCTCATAAGGTATCTTAGCCCAATCTCCTGTCATACCATCAATGGATGTAACAGCACGAATGGCTACTGCATAATCATATGTTCTTTGATCTCCCATAACACCAACAGAACGCATATTTGTTACTGCGGTGAAATACTGCCAAATTTCACGTTGCAATCCTGCTTTCGCAATCTCTTCACGTAAAATGAAATCGGAATCACGAACGATTGTTAATTTTTCTTCTGTGATTTCTCCAAGAATACGAATACCAAGTCCTGGTCCTGGGAATGGCTGACGCCATACCATACTAGAAGGTAACCCCAACTCTTCTCCTAATGCACGCACTTCATCCTTAAATAAAGTATTTAAAGGTTCAATTAACTTAAACTGCATATCTTCAGGTAATCCACCTACGTTGTGATGACTCTTAATGGTTTGTGCTGTTGCTGTACCAGATTCAATCACATCCGTATATAAAGTTCCCTGTGCTAACCATTTGATATCTTCTCCGGAAGTTAATTTCTTTACTTCTTCATCAAATGTATAAACAAATTCATTTCCTATAATCTTGCGTTTTTGTTCAGGTTCACTTACGCCCGCAAGTTTTCCTAAGAAACGCTCTTTCGCATCGATTTTTACTAGGTTGATGTTCATCTCACGTCCAAATGTTTCCATAACGCTTTCTGCTTCACCTTTTCTCAACAATCCATGATCAATAAACATACAAATCAATTGATCACCAATTGCTTTATGTAATAATGCCGCAACTACACTAGAATCAACACCACCACTTAATCCTAATAATACTTTATCGCTTCCAACTGTTTCACGAATTTTTTCAATCTGCATATCCACATAACTGTGCATAGACCAATCGTTATTCGCTTTACATATTTCAAAGACAAAGTTCTTTAGAATATCATTTCCAAATTCACTATGTCTTACTTCAGGGTGAAACTGTAATGTGTAGATTTGTTTTTGTGTATTACTAGTGGCTGCATAGGTACAAGTCTCACTTGATGCATCTTTTACATATCCTGATGCTAATTCTGCAACTTGATCACCATGACTCATCCATACAATTTGTTTCTTTGGAAGTCCCTTGAATAAAAGGCTTTCTGTTTCTACAGTGATTTCTGTACGACCATATTCTTTAGCTTCACATGCCTTCACACTTCCACCATTCATATCATGTGTCATCTGCATTCCATAGCATATTCCAAGTACAGGAATCCCTGCATCAAAAATAGCAGGATCACACTTGAATGCATCTTCCTCATAAACACTATTTGGACCACCACTAAAGATGATTCCTTTTACGTCCCCAAACGCTTTTATTTCTTCTAGCGTTAAGGTATGTGGATGTAACTCAGAGTACACACCAAATTCACGGATACGTCTTGCGATCAACTGATTGTATTGACTACCAAAATCCAGTACGATAATTTTATCTGACATTGAAATCCTCCTCTATAAATAAACCGATACCATCCATATAAGAATAGTATCGGTTATTTTAATACTATATATTAGACGTTTAATATAATAGCATTATTTTTTGTTTTTTTAAATATTTTTCTACATTATTTGTGGTAATGCAAAATAGATCACAAAGATAATCATTAGAAGCCATACCGTTATATGCACTTGTTTTGCTTTTCCAGCCGCAATCATAGCTACTGTATAAGAAATAAAACCAAATGCAATACCGTTAGAAATAGAGTATGTAAGGATCATCGCAACTACCGTAATAAATCCTGAACTAGCGAAAATCATATCTTCCCAATCGATTTCTTTTAACTGTTGAGCCATTAAGATACCTACTACAACAAGTGCAGGTGCAGTGACCGCATTTGTTACTGCAGATAATACAATTGGCGCAAATAATACAGATACAAAGAATAGAACTCCAGTGGTAACAGCAGTTAATCCAGTTTTACCACCAACAGCAACACCAGAAGAGGATTCTACGAAAGAGGTAACAGTAGATGTACCTAAGGCTGCCCCAGCAACAGTACCAACTGCATCCGCAAGCAATGCACGTTCTACATTTTCTAATTCTCCATCTTCATTCACAAGACCAATTTTGTTAGCGATTGCCACAAGTGTTCCTGCTGTATCAAAGAAATCTACGAATAAGAATGAGAAGATAACGATGAATGCATTGACTGGATCTGCAAATAAATCCCCAAATCCTTGCATAAAGCTTCCAGCTGCCTTCATTTGAAAATCTGTTTCAATCCATTTTTCTGGTAATGCAGGCATTCCCGCAACATCAAACACGCTACCACAAATGATTCCAATAATAGCAGTTATGACCATACCAACAAATACAGCTGCTGGTACTTTTTTAATCAATAGGAAGATTGTTAATAAGATTCCAAAGATTGCTAACAATACTGTAGGATCCCCAAAGCTCCCCATAGATACTGCCGTTGCTTCATTTGCTACAACGATTCCAGCATTCTTCAAACCAACAAAGGCAATAAAGAAACCAATACCTGCACCGATTGCCATTTTCAATTGTTTTGGAATTGCATTGATTATCATTTTACGTATTCCAGTTACAGAAATAACAACGAAGATCAATCCTGAAACAAAGACACCGGCTAAAGCTGCTTGCCAACTAAATCCCATCTGTCCACAAATGGTATAAGCGAACAATGCATTAACTCCCATTCCTGCTGCTAAAGCAACTGGATAGTTTGCCACAACACCCATAATTACAGATGCAATACCTGCAGATAATGCAGTTGCTAAGAATACAGAAGATAAATCCATTCCAGCATCTGCTAATACCTTTGGATTAACTCCAAGAATGTACGCCATTGCTAAGAACGTAGTAACACCCGCAATCAATTCGGTTTTTACAGTTGTATTCTTCTCTTTTAATTTAAATACTTTTTCTAACATAATTTCCTCCCTGTTTTTGTCTTTAAAAAAGCACTGTATAAGCTTACAGTGCCCGCAAATGTATTCGTAATATTCTACAATTTCGTATACATAAATGCTAGATCATCATAAGACTTATCCATTATATACGAATTTGTAACAATTTTCAATTGAATATACTGACTTATAAAGTATTCTTTTCTAAGTAAAAAAACGCTGTTTCTTCTTGATAAATATAGGCATCCAAATCCTTACACGCAAGTTTTAAACCAACATCCTTTTTCTCATCATAAAATCCTTTGCGTCTATCATCTTGTGCATGTGGACAAAAGCATCCCTTAATAAAATCACAACCCTTTACATAATCAAATACAGTCCCATCATCCTTTAGATCACTATATCCATACGTAAAGAAACAACTCGCTCCAGCACTCATTCCAACACATACAACACCTTTTTGATATGCTTCTTGTAACATTTCAACAATTCCCATATCTTGAAAAGCTTGCATTAAAATACGCATATTGCCTGCGCCTATATACACAATATCACACCCACATATCTTCTCTTTGATTTCATCTCTACCTAATTTTGTATGAAACAAGCGCAAAGAATCTACTTCACAACCAAGGGAACGATAATACTGTTTGAAACGCTTTGCATACCCTTGATCATCTTTACTAGCTGTTGGTAAAAATAAGACTTTTGGGTTTACTTTATTCGTACAAGAAATTATGTACTGATCAAGTTCTTTGGTTTCTCCCTTTTGAAAACTGCCTCCCCCTATTGCGACCATCAATTTCATAAAAACATCTTAGATTCCTTTAAGGAAGCGAGTGCTTTTTCGATCACATCATCACTTTGTACAAGAGCGATACGTACATATCCTTCTCCATATGTTCCAAATGAACTTCCAGGTGTTACCAACAAACCACTCTTTCGTAACAACTCAATCGCAAAACTTTCACTATCCATATCGAGTGGAATTTTTGCCCAAATGAACATGGTACTCTTTGGAGATTTCACTACCCAGCCTGCTTCATGAAATCCTTTGATTATGGTATCTCTTCTACGTTGATAAATTTCTCTTGTCTCTTTCACGATGCTTTGATCCTGTGTTAGCGCACAAATTGCAGCCTTTTGAATAGGTAAAAACATCCCATAGTCAATATTGCTCTTCAACTTGCGAAGCATTCCTACGATTTCTTCATTTCCAACACAAATTCCAATACGTGCTCCTGCCATACCATAGGTCTTAGAAAAAGAGTTGAATTCGATTCCAATATCTTTCGCTCCTTCATAATAAAGGAAGCTCTTTCCATCTTCTCCATCAAATACCAATTCACTATAAGCTGTATCATGTAACACAATAATTTCATACTTCTTCGCAAAACGAATCAATTCTTCATAGAAAGCATCGCTTGCTGTAGCTCCCGTTGGATTGTTTGGATAAGATACAATCATCATCTTTGCACGTTTAGCAATATCTTCTGGAATTTCATTAAATTGAATCAAATAGTCATGTTCTTCCTTCATTGGCATTTCATAAATTTGTGCTCCTGCAATACGAGGTCCATTCGCAAACACTGGGTAACTTGGTGCTGGAATTAAGACAATGTCTCCTTCATCACAAACTGCAAGTGCGATATGTGCCAATCCTTCTTGAGAACCTTGAAGTGCCAAGATTTCATTTTGTGCATCTAGTTCCACATGGTAACGTCGATGGTACCACTCTTTGATAGTATTCCTTAATTCAGGAGTATCATGTAGTGCATACATATAACTCTTTGGATCTTTCGCCGCACCAATCAATGCTTCTTGTATTTCTTTTGAAGGCGCAATATTAGGACTTCCAATGGTAAAATCATAGACTTCTTTTCCTGCTTTGATATATGCTTGTTTCTCTTCGTCTAATCGAGTAAAAACATCGACTGATAATGTATCCATTCTTTTTGAAAATTTCATCTTGATCACTTCTTTCATCTTTTGTCTATTATAATTCATTTTACAGTGTACTTCAATGTTTTCATATCTTCCCCACAAAGAAAAAAGCTGGCATACAATGCTTCGTTATCATAATGATATACGCACATTCTCAGCCAACTCATTTATTCTATCGCCTGTATAAGTTGTGAACATATTTCTTTATTTTCACAACAACGCTTTATTTCTTTTACGATTGCTTTCGCAATAATGCAATCCTCACATAACATGACAAATTGTTCGGCTTCACTGTCAAAACTCACTTGATCTTGAAAGGCCGGCAATCTTGTTTTTAAAATGTTTTTCACGATACTTTCCCAACTATAGCCATTTTCATATACATCAACATCTTCAAACACATCCCGACAGTAAACACCAACTTCTAATGACACAATGCAGTGTACACCATTTTCTTCTATGATAAACGGCGCATATTCAGAATCCACGATCTCATCATAATCATATTCATTCTCTTTCGTATCATAGTATTCTTGAAATTCATAACGAGTATCCACATCTTCATTAGGCGTATCTTTGCGATATCGAATATAACGATACACAATCACAATAAATTTCGCTGACTCAATTGCACAGATGATCAATGACAGTTGTACAAGTGACAATACAAGTCCACGATTCCATACACGTAAGATAAAAGAAACGATAATAAAAAGCCAAATCCCTTTTGCGTAATTGTGTACTTGTATCGTTTCCTTCTCCAACACCTTTTCCATACGTCGTAAATACAAT
>JAVWJF010000159.1:0-5903 GCA_036639195.1 Longicatena sp. | reverse complement strand
CATCATTATGATTCCTCCTTGGAAAGGGTATACCCCTTCCATAGGTATATACGAAATAAATTTCAAAAATCCTAAAAAAAGTAACAAGTTTAGCAAATTTGCTCACTTGTTACTTTTTGTTAGATTGCTCTTGTAGCTTCTTTTAACCATTCTTTTTCTGCATCGTTTAAGTATGGTGAAATTTTATTATAAACAGCTTCATGATATTCGTTTAACCAATAGATTTCATATTGTGTCAACAATTCTGTATCAATACCATCTAAATCAAATGGTACAAAAGTAATTGTTTCTAAATACATATACTGTCCGTATTCATTCTTCTCACCTTTACGTACAACACATTCATTTTCATGACGTATACCATGTGATCCTTCTACATAAACCCCAGGTTCATTTGATTGTGTCATTCCCTCTTCTAATATACAGCTATCGCTACGATCTGATACAATTTTCCAACGGAAACCATTAGGTCCTTCATGAACATTTAACAGATGTCCAACACCATGTCCTGTTCCACATTTATAATCTAAGTCCATATCCCATAATGGTCCACGAGCTAGGATATCCAAATTCACGCCACGACAACCATGTAAGAAACGTGCTCTCGATAATGCAATATGCCCACGTAGTGCTGCAGTAAAGTGCAAACGTATTTCATCAGAAATAGGGCCTAATACAAAGGTACGCGTAATATCCGTAGTTCCTTCTAAGTATTGCCCACCACTATCAACTAACAACAATCCTTCAGGTTGTAACATTACGTCACTTTCAGCAGTAGCGCTATAATGCATCATTGCTGCATGTTCTTTATAAGCAGAAATAGTATCAAAACTTACGTCCAAGAAATTCTCTTGTTGTGCACGTAATTCTCTTAGATAATCACTCGCACTAATTTCACTCATTTCCATCTTCCCAACATTCGTCTTTAACCAGTACATAAACTTTGTCATCGCAACTCCATCACGTATATGTGCAATTTTATTATTCTCTAATTCTACTGGATTTTTAATTGCTTTCATCATTTGGGATGGATTTGTACAATCCACAAGTTTAATATTGTCCTTCAAATTTTGTGTAATCGCATAATTCACAAAACCACTATCCAATAAAATAGTGCTACCTTCTTCTATCGTCTTCACAAAGTCATAAATAGCATCATAATCCTTTACTACAATGTTATTAGCTTTAAATTCCTGATACAATTCATTTGTCAATTTATCCGCATCGATAAAAAGATAGTTTTCATTGTGCGTTAACACAAGGTAAGACAATGCGACTGGATAACATTCGACATCTCCACCGCGCATATTTAATATCCATGCTATATCATCTAATGAAGTTATGATATGATGTGTCGCATGTTTTTGATTCATCTCTTCACGAATTTCTTTTAACTTATCGCCAACACTTTTTCCACTGAATGCTTCTGTTAAAAAGAAAGCTTTTGCTTTTGGTAATGTTGGGCGATCTTTCCAAATCATATCTACTAAATCTTCATCATAAGAAACACCAACTTCTTTTTCTTTTAACTTTCCTAAGATTGCCTTAGTTAATTTTGTATTCATTACTCTTCCATCAAAACCAAATACTTCTTTTTCTTTCATATGATCATAGATATACTGTGCAATGGTTGGAACGCCTTCTTCTCCTTGACGCATCAATTCAATTGTCGAGTTCTCAAGCTGTTTAGCCGCTTGAATAAAGTAACGACCATCTGTCCATAATGCTGCACATTCTTTACAAACTACCAAGGTACCAGCAGAACCACTAAATCCAGACATATAATATCTTGCCTTAAAATATTCCCCTACATATTCTGTTTCATGAAAATCAGAAGTAGGAATCATATACACACTGATATTTCTTTCATCCATTAAACGTCTTAATTCTTTTAATTTTTCTATAATTGTCATATATACCTCCAAATAAAAATATCCATAAACATTGTACTCTAAAATCTTGTTTATGGATATATCTTTTCTTCAAATCTTCACAAAGTGTCCTCTTTAACCGTGATTGACTGCGTAGGAACCATTTGCACTGGCTACTACATCTTCACAATCTTTCACTTTTGCGATTGCTCTTACTTGTACCATACGACTTCCAGCATGATCACAAACTGCTTCAATAATCAATTCGTCATGTTCCTTTATAGATTTATTGAAATTGATTGCCATTTGTATGGTAGGCGTAAATGTTCCATCACTAAAAGCATAAGCAGCACACCCCATACTCATATCTAAGGCAGTACTAATCATTCCTCCATGCATGTTCTTAGCGGGATTCAATTGCCATTTATGTACAGGATAGGATACTGTTACACGTTTCTTTTCTATGTCATAATGTAGTATTTTCATATCCATCATGGCGTTTATTGTCCCTTCTTCGCTCCTTCGCAAATCTAGGAAATGTTGTATTTTTTCTTTGATTAGGTTTTCTTCCATATATGTACCTTCTTTTGTTTCTATTATAGCGAAAATGGTAAAAGAAAGCCATACTCTAGGCATGGCTTTCGCTTATTCTTTTTCTAATTTTTCAATTCCAACTTGGATTCTTTTTAATGTTTCTTCTTTTCCAAGAATATGGGCAATTTCAATTGCGCCCCCTGGTGTAAATTGCTTTCCTGTAATTGCTGTACGAACTGGCCATAATACTTGCCCATTCTTCATACCTAGCTTTTCAGGAAGTGCCAATAAAACATCGTGGATGCTTTCTTCTCTAGACCAGTCATTAAGTTCGCTTAATACATCTTTTGCAGCCTGAAGAGCCTGTAAAGCTATTTCATAAGTTGTTTTCATTTTCTTATGAATATACATTTCATTATCGTAGCTTGGTAACTCATCAATAAAGTCAATGCTTTCTGTAATCGTTGCTAATGTATCAGTACGAGGTTGTAAGATACGAGCAACTGCTAACATATCTACTGGTTTATGAATCCCTTCTTCAATGTATGGTTTCGCAATTTCAAAGAATTCTTCTACTGACATTGCACGTAAATACATTCCATTCATCCAAGTAAGCTTATCAATATCAAAGATTGCTGGAGATTTAGAAATACGTTTGATATCAAATACTTTGATCAACTCTTCTAACGTATAAATTTCTTGTTCACTTTCTGGTGCCCATCCTAACAAAGCAATATAATTCAAGATAGCTTGAGGTAAATATCCTTTCGCTACTAAATCTTGAAAGCTAGCATCTCCATTACGTTTACTTAATTTATGTTGTTCATCTTTCATTACTGGAGGTACATGTACATACGTTGGAATATCCCATCCATAAGATTGATAAATCAAATTGTATTTCGGAGTGGAAGATAAATATTCATTCCCACGTACAACATGAGAAATTTCCATTTGATGATCATCAATGATATTGGCAAAATTATATGTAGGAAATCCATCAGACTTCAACAAAACGGATTCATCTAATGTACTATTATCTACTTCGATTCTTCCATATACTTCATCGTCAAAATAGGTAACTCCATCATGTTTAATACTTTGACGCACTACGTAGGTTTCCCCATTCGCAATACGAGTACGTGCTTCTTCAACACTCACATGCTTACAAGGATCATCATATTTAAATGAAATTCCTAAACTCTCAGCTTCTTTTCTTTGTCTTTCAATTTCTTCTTCACCACAGAAACAATAGTGTGCACCACCAAGGTCTACTAATTGATCAGCATATGCTTTATACATTGGTAAACGCTCTGATTGTACATATGGTCCAAACTCACCACCGATATCTGGTCCTTCATCGTGGTGAAGGCCAACTTCTTTCATTGTATTATAAATAATATCTACAGCACCTTCTACAAGACGCTCTTGATCTGTATCCTCAATACGAAGGATAAAATCTCCATTTTCGTGTTTTGCGATCAGATACTCGAACAATGCCGTTCTTAAGTTTCCGATATGCATATATCCTGTAGGGCTTGGCGCAAATCTAGTTCTTATTTTTGTCATAATATTCTTCCTTTCAATACTTTATAATCATATAATAAACAGGGCTGTTTATCAACCTAAAAGAAGTCTTTTTTACCTTGAACTTGCTTAATTTCTATTGACAAGGATATGCGCAATGCTTTATAATATCACATGCTGCACTAAAAATTGGGGTATAGCCAAGCGGTAAGGCACCAGACTCTGAATCTGGCATTTCCTTGGTTCGAATCCAAGTACCCCAGCCAATGTATACACAAAAGTCGAATGGATTCGGCTTTTTTTATATTTTGAACAACACTACACTTTTATTAGGCATTTACATATACTACCATAGTGCACTTATAGCATACTACTAGGAGTATTCATAATACTACGATATCATATAGGAAAGTGAGGATGTCTATGAATTCATTGGAAATGGTATACCAGTATCTAATAGAGAAGAATATAAAAGTGAAACGTAATATCTTACTTGCTTCTTTGACTACGCTACATATTGGAGGTCCAGCAAAACTCCTTGTGGAAGTTTCAAAAGTAAAAGATATAAAAGATACGATAACAGTATGCCAAAAATATGCAGTCCCTTTTTACGTATTAGGGAGAGGAAGTAATGTATTGGCACTTGATGAGGGCTTTCATGGGGTAATTTTGCATATTGCGAATCTTTTTTCAAGTATTACAAAGATTGATGATACGCTTGTAAAAGCAAAAAGTGGCGCCCTTTTAAAAGCTGTTAGCAATTTCTGTATAAAGGAGCACTTAGGTAACTTTGAATTTGCTTGTGGAATACCTGGTAGTGTTGGTGGAGCTATCATTATGAATGCTGGTGCTTATGATGGTGAAATGAAAGACATCGTAAAGGAAGTAACCTTTTTAAATGAGAAACTAGAAGTCGTGACCTTTACAAATGAAGAACTAGATTTTTCATATCGTCATAGCTACTTTAGTTCTCATTTTGGTATTGTCCTAGAAGTAATCTATGATTTGGTTCCTAGAAATAAAGACCTTATTAAAGAGAAAGTGAAGGATTTAATGAATCGACGTTATGCAATGCAACCAATGGATAAGTATAGTGCAGGAAGTACCTTTCAAAGACCCTTGGGGAATCACGCTTCAAAGCTGATATTTGAAGCAGGACTAGCTGGCAAACGTATTGGAGATGCTTGCGTATCCAATAAGCATACAGGATTTTTGATCAATGAAAAGGATGCGAGCAGTCAAGATTTTCAAACATTAATTACCTATGTACAAGATAAAGTAAAGCAACAAAGTGGATATGAATTAGAATGTGAAATAAAATTTATTATGAATGAGGAACCTTTAAAAATCATTTGACGTGACATAAAACAAAAATATTTAGTATAATACAATCATTATAAAGGAGTGTTCGTATGACAAAGTATATATGTAATATCTGTGGATATGTTTATGATGGTGAAGATTTCTTGAAAGAGGATGATGATTATAAATGTCCCTTGTGCGATCAAGGAAAAGAGGCATTTCATGAAAGAAGTTTTGATCACGAAGTAAATCTTGCTACGGATGAATATCATCGCAATAAATAGATAAAAGTGCGCATGCGCTTTTTTTTATAGGTTAGTACAAATGAAATATCTTTCTAGCACTTTCTACACAAAATGTAATTTTTACATTTATATATGTCTTCTTAATTTTTTGTAACACTCTTGGTAAATGACCATTTGCTATGGAACACTTCTTTAAAACCACAAGACAATTTTTTATTTTAGTGCTAGAATGAACATAGAGAAACATCAATATTCTATATTTCTTAGAAAAGAAAGAAGGGGAAACATGAGTAAATATATAGAATTGAAAGTCAAGAAAGTATACGTGGTAATTTGTTGCATTGTATTACTTCTTATTGGTGGCATTGGTGGATATTATATTTGGTGTTCTTATCATCCAGATATTTATATTCAAATAAGCGATGGA
>JAVWJF010000158.1:0-5946 GCA_036639195.1 Longicatena sp. | reverse complement strand
ATCTTTATTGCATATTTCCATTGGGGTATTGCAGGTGCAGGATATGCAACAGTAATTTCACAAGTATTATCTGTTGTCCTTTGTTTCTTTTATATGAAAAAGAAATATCCAATGTTTATTCTACATAGAGGAGAATATTACGTAGAAAAAGATATTTTAAATAAACAGTTATCCATGGGGATTTCCATGGGTCTTATGAATTCTATTGTATCCGTTGGTTCTGTTGTTTTACAAAGTGCGGTGAATGGATTAGGTGAGATTACAATAGCGGCACATACGGCAGCACGAAAAGTCGCAGAAATGTTTATGCAACCACTTATAAGTATTGCGATTGCGGATACGACCTTTGTATCTCAAAACCTAGGAGCTAAAAAGTATCATAGAATTCGAGAAGGATTAAAACATAGTGTTTGGATCAGTTTTATTTGGGTTTTATTTGTAATACTGATTTCCTTTTTTGGAGTTGATAAAATTATAGGGCTATTGGTTTCTTCTACAGAAACAAAGGTGGTTTCATTGGCAACGTATTATTGTCGTGTTTCTGCAGGGTTCTATTTTGTGTTAGCAATCTTATTTATCTATCGTAATTCCTTACAGGGAATGGGAAATGGTAGAATTCCGATTATATCAAGTATTATAGAAATGGTTGTTAAAGTAGTGGCGACCTTTGCGTTGATTCCTTATACTGGATATACGGGAGTATGTTTGGCAGAACCTATCGCATGGTCACTCATGGCACCTGTTCTCTTCATTTTCTTTTATAAAGATATAAAAGAACGTGAACGATGGGAAGTAGCGAGTAAATAAAATATGGTATACTATTTAGTGTACAAGGAGTTGGTAAAATGAAAGATTATTTAGTAAAAGCATTGACCTGTGAAGAACGGGTAAGAGTATATATATGTAGTACTACAGCACTTGTGGAAGAAGCAAGACAACGATTTGATTTGTATCCTACTTCTGCCGCAGCACTAGGAAGAGTGTTGAGTGTTGGCTCTATGATGGGAAGCATGTTGAAAAGTGATAAAGAACAATTAACAATTAAAATCAATGGTGGTGGACCTATTGGTACGGTTTTAGTGGACGCTTATAGTGATGGACATGTACGTGGATTTGTAAGTGATCCTCACATTCTTCTACAATATAACGAAACTGGAAAACTAGCAGTTGGAATGGCTGTAGGTAATCAAGGAACCTTAGAAGTCATCAAAGACTTACATATGAAAGAAAACTGGGGTGGAACAGTTGCGATTCAATCAGGTGAAATTGGAGATGATTTTGCCTATTACTTTACCGCAAGTGAACAAACACCTTCTGCTGTTTCGGTAGGTGTATTGGTAAATACAGACGGTAGTATTATCGCAGCAGGCGGTTTGATTATTCAAATGATGCCAGATGCTGATGAAGAAGATATTGCGAAAGTCGAACAAGTCGTACAACATATGAAACATATCTCTACGTATATTCAAGAATACGAATCATTAGAAGATATCTTAAAAGATCTTTTCCAAGAAGATTTAAAGATTTTGAGTACACAAGATGTTTGTTTTAAGTGTGATTGTGATAAAGCAAAAATGAAACGTGTGATTACAACCTTATCAAAAGAAGAACGCATGGCTATGATAGAAGAAGATCATGGTTGTGAAATTACATGTAATTTCTGTAATGAACGTTACCAATTTAGTGAAGAAGAATTACGTGACTTAGAAAGGTTTCTTGAAAAGTATGCCAAAGAATAGTTGGAAGATAGGGCCTATAGAAATACCTAACCAGGTTGTTATTGCGCCGATGGCAGGAATATCCAATCCTGCTTTTCGTGTAATATGTAAAGAATTTGGGGCAGGATTAATTTATACAGAAATGGTAAGTGATAAGGCACTCTATTATGATAATGAGAAAACAATAGGTATGACCAATGTAGAAGAGAGTGAACATCCTCTCACGATGCAGATTTTTGGACATGATATCGAAACGATGGTATTTGCGGCAAAACTATTAGATCAGAAAACAGACTGTGATATCATTGATATCAATATGGGGTGTCCAGTCACAAAAATTATAAAGTCAAATGCAGGAAGTGCATTGATGAAAGATATTGAGCATGCCATTGCGATGACAAAGGCCGTTGTAGAGAGCGTTTCTAAGCCAGTTACTGTAAAGATGAGGATTGGTTGGGATATGGATCAAATCAATTGTGTAGAGCTTGCGAAAGGCTTAGAGGCTGTAGGAGTTGCGGGTATCGCAGTTCATGGAAGAACTCGAAAACAAATGTATGAAGGACATGCGGATTGGTCCTATATCAAACTCGTAAAAGACGCGGTTAAAATTCCAGTTATGGGAAATGGCGATATACGTAGTGGAGAAGATGCAAAACGAATGCTTGAAGAAACTGGGTGTGATGCTGTCATGGTTGGTAGAGGAGTACTTGGTGATCCTTGGTTGATTAAGGATATTGCGACTTATTTAGAAACTGGAAAGCATATGGAGCCAGTTACTTTACAAGAGAAATTCACAATGGCACGATTACACGCAAAACGTTTATGTGACCTAAAAGGAGAAATCGTAGGGATTCGAGAAATGCGAGGACATGCGGCATGGTATGTAAAAGGATTGCCAAAAAGCCATCGATTAAAAGATGAACTAACAAAGATGGATACATATGAACAATTAGAACAAATTTTAGATCGATATGAAGCAGAGTATCATACATATGTAGAGAGCAGAAAAGATACCATCTAAATTATTAATTTGAAATATTTTAGTTTAAGAAAATATGTAAATAAAAATCAGTGAGGGTTTTAAACCTTCACTGATTTATTTTTTTAGAAATTTCTTCCTAGTGCATCAGCAGCCATAATCGCAGCATATACATCTTCAGGAGTAACTTCAAAAGGCATATTGTGTAGAGTATCATCTGGAGAACAAGCAAGTTTCGCAACTTCCATAATCTCTTCACTTCGAATTTCTTTAATTCCTAAATCGGTAAGAGTTGTTGGTAATCCAAGAGTTTGACAGAAGTCTATTACTTCTTCTATCTCTTCAATTTCTGCATTTTCAAGTACTAATTGAGCTAAAGTACCAAATGCTACTTTTTCACCATGCATTAAATGGTGCATTTCTTCAATCTCAGTTAATCCATTATGAATAGCATGGGCTCCCGCAAGGCCACCACTTTCAAATCCAATACCAGATAAGTATGTATTCGCCTCAATGATATTCTCTACGGCTTTGGTACATACTTTTTCATTTACCGCTAACATTGCAGCGACTCCATTTTCTAATAATGTTTCATAACATAGTTCAGCGAGTGCCATCGCCGCTAATGTAGTATTTCCACCAAAACAATTCTTGGCATTAGATTGTTTACAAGCTCTTGCCTCAAAGTAAGTTGCAAGTGCATCTCCCATTCCAGAAACCAGTAATCTAGCAGGTGCTTTACTAACAATATCTGTATCTACTAAAACAATATTAGGACTAGATGGTAAGAATAAATATTTTTCAAACACACCTTCATCCGTATAGATAACAGAGAGTGCACTACATGGAGCATCCGTGGATGCAATGGTAGGCACAATCACAACAGGTTTATGTAAGAAATGCGCAATTGCTTTTGCGGTATCATGAATCTTACCTCCACCAATTCCTACAATAGTATCGCAACTCGTATCTTTGCATAAAGCCATTAAACGTTCAATTTCATGCATACTACATTCTCCATGAAACACTTCATAAGTAACTGTAGAGTCACTGTGACTTGCACTTTCGCTGATTGCTTCCTCTACACGCTTTCTACCAGTTGCACTTGTAAGAACAAACAAGTGTTTTCCAATATTCTCTGTGTGTTGACATAAATGATATAACTCTTTTCTTCCCTGCACATAACGTGTAGGACTTCCAATAATAGCAGCCATAAATGACCTCCTTTTTCTGTTATCTCCATTATAACATTTTAGAAACTTTATCCAAGGTGAATCCTTTCATAACTTAAGTTTTATTTGACAAATACTTGCTTTCTATATATAATCATAGCGATATGGCAATGAAGAGAAAGTACTTTTATAAAGCATGTGTTAGAGAGTTCCGGTTGGTGAAAAGGAACCATGAGGTATAGGAAGAAATAAAGACTTGGAGCCTTCCAACAGGACGTTTATTCACGTTACGAATAGACTTTAATTAGTCACTAAGACCGTATAGGCAACTATATGGTGAATTAGGGTGGTACCACGATCAAGCTCTCGTCCCTATGAGGAAGAGAGCTTTTATTATACACAGGAGGAACTTATGGAAAAGCTAAGTGAACAAGAAACAATACGTCGCCAGAAAATGGAAGAGCTACGCGAAATGGGAATTGAACCATTTGGTCAAGCATACGCAAGAACTCATAAATCTGGACAAATTCGTGCAGAATATGAAGACTTCACAAAAGAAGAATTGGTAGAAAAGAACGTAACTGCGAAAATTGCGGGACGTATTATGACAAAACGTCGTCAAGGTAAAGCGGGGTTCATGCACATCCAAGATATCGATGGACGTATGCAAATCTATGTACGAAAAGATGTTATTGGTGAAGAACAATATGAAATCTTTAAGAAATCTGATATCGGAGATATCGTAGGTATTGAAGGAACTATCATGAAAACTGATCATGGTGAATTATCTGTAAAGGCTGGAGTGTATACACATTTATCGAAAGCACTTCGCCCATTACCTGAAAAATTCCATGGTTTACAAGACGTAGAAGAACGCTATCGTCGTCGTTATGTCGATTTGATTATGAATGACAACAGCAAACGAATTGCGTTAACTCGTCCTCGTATCATTCGTGCAATCCAAAATTTTTTGGATAACCAAGGTATGGTAGAAGTAGAAACTCCAGTATTACAACCAATCTTAGGTGGAGCAACTGCACGTCCATTTGTTACACATCACAATACATTGGATATGCCGTTTTACTTACGTATTGCGACAGAATTACCATTGAAGAGATTGATTGTTGGCGGATTAGAAGGTGTTTATGAAATTGGACGTTTATTCCGTAATGAAGGAATGGATGCGACACATAACCCTGAATTTACTACAGTAGAAGCATATTTAGCATACTCTGATTTAAATGGCATGATGGATCTTGTCGAAGGCTTGTTAAATTATGTGGCAGATAAGGTATGTGGAACAACTGAGATTGAATGGAAAGATAAAGTTATTTCATTAAAAGCTCCATTCAAAAGAGTGCATATGGTAGATGCTGTTAAAGAAACAAGTGGTGTTGATTTCTGGAAAGAAATGAGCTATGAGGATGCATGTGCTATAGCAAAAGAACACAATATCGAAGTAGAAAAGAAACATAACAGTATTGGACATATTATCAATCTATTCTTTGAAAAGTATGTAGAAGAAACATTGATTCAACCTACCTATGTATATGGACATCCTGTTGAAATTTCTCCATTAGCTAAGAGAAATATGGATGATTCAAGATTTGCGGATCGTTATGAATTATTCATTGATGGAAAAGAATACGCGAATGCATTCTCTGAGTTAAATGATCCAATTGATCAAAGAGAACGTTTTGAGAACCAATTGAAATTGCGTGATCTTGGAGATGATGAAGCAAATGAAATGGATGTTGACTATGTAGAGGCATTAGAATATGGACTTCCTCCAACAGGTGGAGTAGGGCTAGGAATTGATCGTCTTGTGATGTTGTTGACCAATTCTGAAACTATCAGGGAAGTTTTGCTCTTCCCTCATATGAAGAATAAGTAGAACTCATATAAGTACCACACAGGTAGCATGCAAGCAAAAAAGTACGATAAACAGGGCGCTTTCAACCTCATATAGGTAGTAGACAACCGTAAGTAAATTCCGTTGATTTTTCCGTAAAAAGGCAGTTTTCTCGTGAAATCCCGTAAAAATGTCGTGAAAAAGTCGTGAATTATGACCAGTTAT
>JAVWJF010000157.1:0-6005 GCA_036639195.1 Longicatena sp. | reverse complement strand
TGTATTCTATGCATCTCTAGTGATTGGTGGAGGCGTACAAGTTGCCTTTGGAATTGCGACATTGTCCAATCCAATCTATCTAATTGTGCTTATTCTATTGCCACTTTTATTGATTTTCTTAAAAGAAGGATTAATCCATAAAATGGCACATGGAGAGATGTTCCCAAATGGATTTGGAGCATACTTTACCGAAAGTTTCTTTGAATTATTTGAAATTTGTCTTTCTTACATTACCAATTCTATTTCTTATTTGCGTGTTGGGGGCTTTGTATTGTCCCATGCAGGAATGATGATGGCAGTTACTCTGTTGATGAGTATGGCAGGCAATGCCGGTATTATAGTAGCCATCTTTGGAAATATATTTGTTATGTGTTTGGAAGGTTTGATTGTAGGAATTCAGGTATTGCGTCTTGAATTCTATGAAATGTTCTCTCGCTATTTCGAGGGAAGAGGAATTGCCTTTAGTGCAATGAAAGATTGAGGAGGAAATTTATGTTAAACGTATTTGAAATATTATTGCCAATGGTGCTTATTGTATTAATTTCATTACCATTAGTGAATGTCTTTAGAGGAAAGAAGAGCGTAAGTGTTGCGAAACGTCGTATGATTACACATGTTTGTTTCTTCTTTGCGATTGTATTAGGAACTGTATTGTTTACTGCTCAAAAAGCATATGCGGCAAGTGATGCTGGTACTGAAATTTCATTAGGTGCTGGTCTTGGTTATATCGCTGCGGCTTTAGCTACTGGCTTATCAGCTTTGGGTGCAGGTATTGCCGTTGCGGCTGCTGCTCCTGCAGCAATTGGTGCATTCTCTGAAAATGAGAAAAACTTTGGTAAGTCTATGATTTTCGTTGCCATGGGTGAAGGTGTTGCTATCTATGGTCTATTGATTTCTATTATTATCGTATTGATGAAATTATAAAAAGAAAGAAAGGAGATTTCTTATGAAATTTTTCCTGCTGAGTGATAACATTGATACAAAAATGGGGATGCGTCTTGCGGGTATTGAAGGGGTGGTCGTTCACGAACGCCACGAAGTACTAGAAGCACTCGAAAAGGCTATGCATATGGAAGATGTAGGCATTGTTTTGATTACTACAAAGTTGATTGAAACTTGTCCAGATGTTATCTCAGAATTAAAACTAAAACAGAAAAAGCCACTGATTGTAGAGATACCAGATCGTCATGGTTCTGCTAAAATAGGAGAAACCATTGACCGTTATGTATCTGAAGCAATTGGCGTGAAACTATGAGGTGTTTGCGATGCTAGATGAAAAAATAAAACTTGAAGATTATTTTAAGGATGAAATTGACCGGGTTAGCAACATCGAAATCAAACAGATAGAAAATGAAATTGAAGAAGTGCGTGAACGTTCTATTCAAGGAATGGAAAGTGAAGCACAACATGAAGCGGGTATGGAACGTGAACAACTGTTGAAAGAAATGCTAAGTGATCATGCGATTGCTTTAAGCAAACTTCATGAAGAGACCAATCGACTGCTCATGGCAAAACGCCGTGAGTTAGCCGATCAAGTATTTGAAGAGGCAGTTGCGAAAGTAAAAGCATTTACGCAGAATGAAAAATACAAAGACTATCTGATCAAAAAGACAAAAGATTTGGCTGATAAAGGCTATGGAGAAGTTGTCTTCTATGTATCCAAAACGGATGAAAAATTTCTAAGTGACATTTGTAAGGCATATGGAAAATGTAGTGGGGAAGTAGATCCTACCATCACCATTGGTGGCTTACGTATGGAATGTATGGAAAAAGGCATCGTTGTGGATGAGACATTTGATACTGGTATCGATGAACAAAGCGAGTGGTTCTATACGAACTCCGGATTATTTATTAAATAACAACAAAGCATGTGGTTCTATAAGAACACATGACAAGAGGTGATAATGTGAGTGAAAATGTAATCTATTCCATTAACGGTCCGGTTGTGAAAGTCAAACATGCAGTAGACTTTTCGATGTTAGAGAAAGTGTTCGTTGGAAAACAAAGACTGATGGGGGAAGTAATTTCCATTAGTAAAGAGGCAACTACCATTCAGGTATATGAATCTACGACAGGATTGAAACCAGGTGAACCTGTAGAACCTACAGGAAAACCGATTTCTGTAACATTAGGGCCAGGAATATTAAGAAATATATTTGATGGAATTGAACGTCCATTAAAAGAAATCGCAAAACACTCTGGAGCATTTATTGCGACCGGAAGTGATGTTGCGCCTTTAGATGAAGAAGTATTATGGAATGTGAGTGTTAAAGTATCCCTTGGGGATGAAGTGATTCCAGGACAGATATTTGCGACACTTCCAGAAACAGATTTGATAGAACATCGTTGTATGATTCCACCAACGCTAACAGGTGTTGTAGTGGAAGTTGTAGAAGATGGGACATACAATATCAACCAATGCATTATAAAAGTAAAAGATGCCAATGAGGAAGTGCATGAATTGACGCTAACACAAAAGTGGCCGATTAAGCAGGCACGTCCAGTTGCACAACGTTTACCAATTAGCGTACCTTTGATTACTGGACAGCGTATCTTCGATACACTATTTCCAATCGCAAAGGGTGGTACTGCCGCAATTCCAGGAGGATTCGGTACTGGAAAAACAATGACACAGCACCAGTTAGCAAAATGGTGTGATGCGGATATTATCGTATACGTAGGATGTGGAGAACGTGGTAATGAAATGACACAAGTTCTTGAAGAATTTTCAGAACTGATTGACCCGAAATCTAATCGTCCTTTAACAGATCGTACGGTATTGATTGCCAATACCTCAAATATGCCAGTTGCGGCACGTGAAGCTAGTATCTATACTGGGCTTACACTTGCGGAGTATTATCGTGATATGGGATATAACGTAGCTATTATGGCGGACTCTACTTCACGTTGGGCAGAAGCACTTCGTGAAATTAGTGGACGACTAGAAGAAATGCCAGCGGAAGAAGGGTTCCCAGCATATTTGCCTTCTCGTATTTCACAGTTCTATGAACGTTCGGGATATATGAAGACATTAAATGATCAAATTGGATCTGTAACGATCATTGGGGCGGTATCGCCACAGGGATCTGACTTCTCCGAACCAGTTACACAAAATACAAAACGTTTCGTACGTTGTTTTTGGGCGTTGGATAAATCTCTTGCGTATGCAAGACATTACTTCGCAATTAACTGGACAGAGAGTTATTCAGAATATGTTACGGATTTAACAAAATGGTACAACAAGAATGTCGATATGCGATTCCTTCGCAATCGTCAAGAAATTATGAGTCTTTTAGCAGAAGAAGCAAAATTAATGGAGATTGTAAAACTGATTGGTAGTGATGTACTTCCTGAAGATCAAAAATTGGTCATTGAAGTGAGTAAAGTCATTCGTGTTGGATATCTTCAACAAAATGCTTTCCATGCGGAAGATACGTATGTTCCACTTGATAAACAACTGAAGATGATGGATGTTATCTTATATCTATACAAACGTTGTAAAGAATTAGTGGCACAGGGGAAACCTTTGAGCCAAGTAAGTCAATTGGGATTGTTCGATAAAATTACTAAGATGAAATATGATGTGCCAAACGATCATGTAGAAATACTAGATACGTATTATGCAATGATTGATGAAGCCGTTAACAGGATAGAATAAGGAGGTAGACATATGAGTCTTCAATATTTAGGATTGAGTGAAATCAATGGACCTCTAGTATTTCTTGATAACGTCGAAAACGCTAGCTATGAAGAAATGGTGGAAATCAAATGCGGTGATGGGACAACTCGCTTAGGTAGAGTTGTACAGCTTGAAGGAAATAAAGCTGCCATTCAGGTGTTTGAAGGTACCAATGGTATTTCATTAAAAAATACGAAAACAAAATTCACTGGGAAACCAATGGAACTTCCTTTATCCAAAGAATTGTTAGGACGTACCTTTAATGGTAGCGGAAAACCAATCGATGGATTGGGACAAATTTATGCAGAAAAGAGTGCGGATATCAATGGGCAACCATTGAATCCTGTTTCTCGTGTATATCCAAGAAACTATATCAATACTGGGGTATCTAGTATTGATGCCTTAACTACGTTGATTCGTGGACAGAAACTTCCAATTTTCTCTGGTAGTGGGATGCCTCATAACGAATTGGCTGTACAACTTGTAAAACAAGCAAAAATCTCTGATGGAGATGGTAAGAACTTCTGTATTGTATTTGCGGCTATGGGTGTTAAAAATGACGTTGCGGATTACTTCAAGCGTTCTTTTGAAGAAGCAGGTGTTATGGAAAAGGTTGTGATGTTTGTAAATCTTTCCAATGACCCAATTATCGAACGTACATTAACACCACGTTGTGCTCTTACTGCAGCAGAATATCTAGCATATGAACATGATATGCACGTATTGGTTATTTTAACCGATATTACTTCCTATTGTGAGGCTCTTCGTGAGTTCTCTAGTAGTAAGGGAGAGATTCCAGGACGTAAAGGATATCCAGGGTATTTGTACTCTGACTTGGCTTCTTTATACGAAAGAGCAGGGATTATTAAGAGTGCACAGGGTTCCGTTACACAGATTCCTATCTTAACTATGCCTAATGATGATATTACACATCCAATTCCTGACTTAACTGGATATATTACAGAAGGACAGATTGTATTGGATCGTAATTTAAATCAAATGGGTGTGTATCCTCCAGTTGGTATTCTTCCTTCCTTATCACGTTTGATGAAAGATGGAATTGGGGAAGGGTATACAAGAAAAGATCACAACGATGTATCCAACCAGTTGTTTGCGGCTTATGCGAAAGTGCAAGACGCAAGAAGTTTAGCTTCTGTTATTGGGGAAGATGAATTAAGTGATATTGATAAGAAATACATGTCTTTTGGATCTTTATTTGAACAACATTACCTAAATCAAGGTATGGATGTGAATAGAAGTATTGAAGAGACATTGGATTTAGGATGGAACTTATTATCCGTACTACCAAAGGGTGAGTTGGACCGTGTGGATGATGAAGTGTTGAATATTTACTATGATCATGAAAAAGCAGTCGAACGCTTCCAATTAAAAACAGGACCAATTATCAAAGAATTATCCCTAGAAGGTAAATAAGTATGGCTAACAAACAAGTGTTTCCTACAAAGGGGAATTTGATTGCGACAAAGAAGTCCAATGATTTAGCCCGTATGGGATATGAGTTGATGGATCGTAAACGCAACATCTTAACACGCGAAATGATGAGCTTATTAGATGATGTTAAATTACTTCGTGATGAAATAACACATACTTACGAAAGAGCGTATTATGCCTTACAACAGGCAAATATGTCCTTAGGAGTAGTAAGTGACTTGGTAGAGGCTGTTCCTATTGATACAGGGGTTCATATTAGCTATCGTAGTGTTATGGGAGTAGAAATACCAAAACTTCATTATGATAAACCAGTACTAAAACTAACGTATGGTTTAGAACATGCAAATTCAAAGCTTGACTATGCGTATCGTTGTTTTTACAAGGTAAAGGAAATGACAATTATTTTGGCTGAAGTAGAGAATAGTGTGTATCGTTTGGCAAATGCTATACGAAAAGCACAGAAACGTGCAAATGCCTTAAAGAATATCGTAATTCCTGATTTTGAACACAACATTAAATTTATTACCGATGCATTAGAAGAAAAAGAGAGAGAAGAATTCTCACGTCAGAAGGTTATTAAGACAAATAAAGACCGACAGGCAGCACAGGAACGCATGTAGCGTTCCTGTCTCTTTGACTCTTTTTAGGGCAGAAATAAAGCAAAAACAAGAAGATTAAAGTTATTTAAAAAAAATAGAAAAAAAGGCTTGCATAAGATACAATTATTTGGTATTATATTAAGGCACTGATGAAACGTGCAACGCATGTAAATGCGCCCATAGCTCAACTGGATAGAGCGTTTGACTACGGATCAAAAGGTTGCGGGTTCGATTCCTACTGGGCGCGCCATATTATAGTTTCATGGAAATAATAA
>JAVWJF010000156.1:0-6021 GCA_036639195.1 Longicatena sp. | reverse complement strand
ACAATCAAACAAAAGATACAGCGACTAGATCCATGATTACCTTTTTAGTACTAAATACGGCAGGCGTTACCTTATTGTCTACTACACTTATTGCATTACGTGCCTCTTTTCATTCCTTGGATGTGACTGGATTTATGCCATATGCAATTATATCTACAATGTTTGCTAGTGTTGTGGGATTGGTGGTAGATAGGTGGTGGAATTATCGTG
The DNA here is from genome assembly GCA_036639195.1 of Longicatena sp. Taxonomy (GTDB): domain Bacteria; phylum Bacillota_I; class Bacilli_A; order Erysipelotrichales; family Erysipelotrichaceae; genus JAVWJF01. The sequence goes on along the minus strand of JAVWJF010000156.1, from coordinate 5,811 downwards.
AGTAAAAGCGTGTATATTCTTCCCATTGTAGTATTGATGATCATTGGTGTAGCGATATATAAAAGGGTGAATGCATATCAAGCGTTTATCGCGGGTGTGAAAGATGGCATTGCTTTATTTATGGATGTATTTCCAGCCTTGTTGGCAATGATGTGTGCTATATCGTTGTTAAGGGAAAGTGGATTGATGGAGTTGTTGTGTTCCTTTATTGCACGCTTTGTTCGTGTGATTCCTGCTGAGATATGGCCAATGGTAGTGTTTCGTCCAATTTCAGGGAGTGCATCCTTGGCTGTATTGGTAGATATATTCAAAACAAGTGGGGTGGATTCTTTTGCAGGGAATATGGCAAGCATTATACAAGGTTCTACTGATACTACGGTATATGTGATTACGCTATATTTTTCTAGTGTGGGGATTAAAAAGATTAAAAATGCATTATCCATTGGGTTGATTGCGGATGTTGCAGGTATTACTATGGCAATTTTATTGACGATTATGTTTTTCTCATGAGGAGGAAATAATATGAAAGAAGCAACTCACAAATTATTTACGTCTTTTTATAAAGATAAAAGTCTTCAACAAACACAAGATTATATCGTATGTTTCTTTCGTTTTCATAGTTTAGAAGATTGTCCGTGTGCATATGAGGCACTACAAAAAGGATTTGTGGTCTTTCTTGATTTAACTGGTATGCAAGAAGGAGATATCCTTCGTTTAAAAGATTATATGCAAGGGGTTTGTATATCCTTACATGCGCAAGTAAAAGAAATATGTGAAGACTATATCACATATTTTCCTCAAAGTTATCATCTACAAATCTTCGAAAGTTGAAAATAGTCTTTTACAAATACCCATCCTTCATGTAAAATACATATGAAGAAGAGGTGTCAGTATGGAACGATTACAGAAAGTAATGGCTGCGGCAGGAGTAGCATCACGCAGAAAAAGTGAAACTTTAATCACTGAAGGAAGAGTATGTGTGAATGGTGAAGTCATTACAGAACTTGGATATAAAGTAAAAAAAGGAGATGCGATCACAGTAGATGGCAATCCTATTGAAAAAGAAGTAAAAGTATACTATTTAATGAACAAACCAAAAAAGACGATGTGTACGAGCAATGATGAATTTGGACGTTCTACAGTCGTTGATATGGTGGTAGGTAAAGAAAGAATCTTTACAGTTGGTCGTTTGGATTATGATACGAGTGGAGTATTGTTGTTAACAAATGATGGAGAGTTTGCAAATGAAATCATCCATCCTCGTTATCACCTTCCTAAAGTATATAATTTAACAATCAATGCAGTGCTAAAACCGGAAGATATTAAAAAAATAAAAGCGGGAATTGTACTTGATGATGGTGTAAAAACATTACCTGCAAAATTCAAACTTACAGAAAAAGATAATGCCAAAAATCAGTGTAGTTTTGATTTAACAATCTATGAAGGTAGAAATCGTCAAATCAAACGTATGATGGAAGCTTTAGGCTACGAAGTGAGAAGATTGCATCGTAAAGAACTTGCGTTTCTAACATGTAGTGATTTACGACAAGGAGAATACCGTACACTGAAACCTTTTGAAATAAAAAAATTGCGTGCATTGGCAATGAAAGGTGAAACTATACAATAACGGCAGTCGTTACTGACTGCTTTTTAAGTTGCAGTTCTAATTGAAATAAGTTATTATTAACGAGGTGATTTTTATGCAACAATATTTTATAGAAGAAATCGTGGATCAACAAAAACAAATCCATATGAATGAGGAACAATCTCATCATATCGCACATGTTATGCGTATGCGTGAACATGAACAAATACGCATCGTGGATAAGGATGCCAATATATACCTAGCAAGCGTACATTATGAAGGACGTGATGTTTTCGCATGTCTTATGGAATCGATTGTGGATACTACAAAGAATCCAATTCGTATTACCTTACTTCAAGGGATGATTAAAAAAGAAAAGTGGGATTTTCTTTTACAAAAAAGTGCAGAACTTGGAGTGGATGAAATTGTTCCTTTCATAAGTTCTCGTACGGTTGTAAAAGCAAAGGAAGAACGCATGGATAAGAAGATGCAACGCTATCAAAAAATTCTTCAGGAGGCTTGTGAACAATGTAAACGTAGTACACTTGTACAATTACAAGAACCTATGGATATGAAGAAAGCTGCTGCTTATACAAGTGATTTGAATCTTATTGCATATGAAGATGCGGATATTCAAAGTGATAAATTATCAACTTTATTGAAACAAAACAAAGGAATTCAAAGTGTAACGATTGTCATTGGTAGTGAAGGTGGCTTTTCAAAAGAAGAAGTATCTACATTTGAAGCTTTAGGTTATAAACGTGTTTCTTTAGGATCTCGCATTTTACGCGCAGAGACAGCAGCAATTGCCTCTATTCATGCGCTATCCTTCTTTTATGAATTGGAAGGGGAAAACAAATGAAAACAGTATTTGAAATATTAAATAAAAAATACGATAGTACAATAACGAAACGAAAGAACATGAAAAAAACGTGGAAATCTATGATTGAAATGATGGAAGAGCGTTCTATCAAGGTTCCTGGTAATTCGGATACTGATTTCTTTCAATCTGAACTCATTGTACAAAGTATACATATTAAAGAAAAGTTTGAAGAAGTATTTTTGGATACTTATGTGAGTATGCATGATTATTGGTATGATTTAACGTATCAAGAACGTAAGAAACAGATGAATATTGAGATTGATAAATTAAAAAGCGAACTTCCTTTTTTTTCTTATGATTCTCAAGAAATCTATATGCCATGTTTTGATGCCAAATTTAATCATTTATATACCGATGAGATTGTATTATTAGATCTAAAGCAATATCATACATTTATAAGAACCTTTGCTTCACAAGTGCTTTGTAATGTATACGGTGTATTGCCGTTTCAATATGGTTTTTCAAGTGCACGTGTAATCTTACAAAATGAATATGGTTTTGTATTGTATCATAAGACAGTGAATCGTTTGTATGTATATCATAAGGATACCTTTGTAAAGGCACTATCTTTGTGTCCAGAGAAGTTACCAGAAAATGATGATGTTTTGATTTTGCTAGCAAAGGAACTTCTTTTAGATAATGAAGACGAGCTGATTGATATTTTAATGGAGAGTACGTTAGTATCCAAACGTATGATAAAAAAGCTTCATAAGCTTAAATCGAAGAAACAAAAACGTGTTCAAAAAGAACAGAAAAAGAAAGAAAAGAAAAAGAAGAAGGAGTGATGACATGACTACATTTGCGATTGCTACATTAGGGTGTAAGGTCAATACCTATGAATCTCAAGGGTATGAAAGTGCACTTGTCGAACAAGGGTATCAGCAAGTATCGTTTAAAGAACAAGCCGAAATCTATATCATTAACACATGTGCGGTCACGAACACTGCTTCTGCAAAGAGTCGCCAAAAAATTCATCAAGCACATCAACTAAATCCAGATGCATTGATTGTTGCAATCGGGTGTTACGTACAAAGTGCAAGTGATCAAGTACGCTCAATCGACGGGGTGAAGGTGCTGATTGGTAGTGAAGGAAAGGCAAACTTGGTTTCCTTGATCAAAGAAGCGATGCAAGGACATACACCATCCAATGTGATGAAAGATGTGCGTTCTATCAGTGCATTTGAAGCCTTGCCTATACATAAGTTTGAACATCAAACGCGTGCCTTTTTGAAGATACAAGATGGGTGTAATCAATTTTGTTCCTATTGTATCATTCCTTACGCAAGAGGGGCAGAGCGTTCATTAGATGAAGAAGAAGTGTTAAAGATTGCATCTAATTTAGTGAAGAATGGTCACCAGGAAATTGTTCTTGCGGGAATTCACACGGGACGTTATGGTAATGGAACTGGTAGAGATTTGTTAGATTTATTAAAACGTATGTGTAGTGAAGTAGAGGGTTTAGAAAGAATTCGTATTTCATCTATTGAAATGAATGAAATTTCCGATGCACTCATTGAATTTATGAAACATGAAACAAAGATTGCTCGTCATTTACATATTCCAATACAATCTGCTAATAATACAGTGTTAAAGAATATGAATCGTCCATATACTATAGAATGGTTTCAACAACGTATACAGTATATTCGTGAAATGTTACCAAATGTTTCTATATCGACCGATGTAATTACAGGCTTTCCTCAGGAGAGTGAGGAAGATTTTGCAGATACACTTAAAAATCTAAAAGAATTAAATTTTAGTTTTCTTCATGTGTTTCCATATTCTAAACGCGACTATACAAAAGCCGCTGATATGAAAGGACATTTGGACAATAAAACAAAGAAAGAACGTGCATCTATACTTGCACAACTATCAAAAGAGTTATATACTGCTTATAAACAAAGTTTTATTGGAAAAGAAGTTTCTGTTATTTTTGAAAAAGAAGTAGATCAAATGCTGTTTGGTCACAGCAGTGAATATTTAGAAGTGTATGTAGAGGTACAACCGGGGAAGGCACACACGCATGAACATCATGATGTGAATATTGTATCCTTTCAAGATGATCGCCTATATGCCTGTTTAAAGGAGGATTCTCATGAAATTATCGCAAATGTTTGAGCATGCGCCTGATATTGAAATCAAAGGTTTGTGTATTGATTCTAGAAAAGCAAAAGCAGATGAAATCTATTTTTGTATGGATGGCATGGTACATGATGGACATGAATTCATTGAAGATGTAATTGAAAAAGGTGTCAAAGCAATTGTACATGCAAAACCTGTAGAAGAAATGAAAAAGGGAATTGCTTATATTCAAGTAGAGAATGTAAATCGTACATTGAATCGTGTGGCGGCGTTGTTTTATGACAACCCTAGTAAAGATATGACAATGTTTGGCGTAACTGGTACCAATGGGAAAAGTACTATCACAAGTATTATTCGTGATGTGTATTCTAATTTTAAGCCTTGTGGGTATATCGGAACTATCTCTATTAGTTATGGAGATGTAACACTACCACCAAGTTTAACAACTCCAGATCCAATTATGATACATAAATCATTGCATGAGATGAAAGAAGCTGGTATGCAAGCTTGTGCACTTGAAGTAAGTTCTCATGGATTGGAATTAGGTCGTGTTTTGAGAGTCGATTTTGATGTCGCTAATATTTCGAATTTAACCTATGATAACTAGGATTTTCATGGAACGATTGAAAATTATTTTGAAGCAAAGAAAAAACTGTTTACACAATTGAAAAAAGATGGAGTTGCAATAATAAACATTGATGATCCTTATTACACACAATTGGCTACAGCATGTAATGCTCGCGTGATATCTTATGGGATAGCACATCGTGCAAATTATCGTGCTGATCATATTCGTATTGGTACCAATGGATCTACTTTTACTTTAATTCACGATGATAAAACTTATGAAGTCTCTACCAATCTAGTCGCTATGTATAACATTTACAACCTATTAGGGGCGATTGCGGGGATGTGTGAGAGTGGAATCGCGTTAGAGGAATTAATTCCATATTTGAACTCTTTACATCAGATAGAAGGAAGAATGGAAAGGATTGATGAAGGTCAATTGTTCCATGTAATCGTTGATTTTGCGCATACCCCAGATGGACTTGAAAAAGTATTTGAATATGCGAATGATATCACAGAAGAAGGACATAGCATCATTGCGGTGTTTGGTTCTGCTGGTAAACGAGATACAAAAAAGAGAAAAGTGTTTGGAGAGATTGCGAGCAAGTACTGTGATAGCATCATCTTAACAGAAGATGATCCAAGAGATGAGGATGCAAGAGAAATTGCAAACGAAATCAAATCAGGAATCGAA
>JAVWJF010000155.1:0-6066 GCA_036639195.1 Longicatena sp. | reverse complement strand
AATCACTCAAGCGGTTGTAGGTAACGAAAAATTAACAATCAGTAAAAAGAAAGGAGTTGTGAAAGTTGAGTAACAAACTCTCCATATTTAATGAAAAACTTAGTTCAAATGCAGTGCTTTTTTATCTTTATCTTGAACGACATGGTGCTCGACAAAAGCAATGTTTCCATTCAATAAAAACGATTGCTTTCAACTTAAATATATCTGAACGAACTGTGAATCGGGTAATTAATGAACTTGAGAAAAATGGGTTTATTCTGAGGTTCTCTAGATATAGGAGTAACGGAGCAAAATCGAGTAATATTTATGAAATTTTAAAATAATTCTTCTCCAAGGGATGAGTGTATATACAGGCTGTCGTATGGGCTCCGTCATAGTGTCGTATCTTATTAACAGAAGACTTTAAAGTCACTAATGCAAAGAATACAGAATACACTCAGGTAGTAATTATTGATTATTCCTAATTACAGAAATAAGAATCAATTTAAGCAATCGGGAACTTTAACAATTTTTCACAACACTTATATCAAAAATAGTCGTGTATTAAAAAACTTCAATCAAACGATCGAAGTTTTTATATTCTCACATCTTTTTTTGTTTTCTATTGCCTATAGCCAACATTACACTACCCAAAGCAATCATAAAGAATGAAATCTGAATAGATTCATTTCCTACTCCTGTATCAGGTAACTTTGGTTTTTCTGGTTCTACCGGTGGCGTAGGATTGTCTGGCTCTTTTGGTTTATTAGGAACTTCAACTTCCACAGGAACTTTCTTATACACATAGGTAACAATAATCTCACCATCGGTATACGTCCCACTTGGTTCGCCTTCTACACGAACAAAGGTATAACCAGCAATCGTTTTCTCTGTTGTCAAATAATCCGTTCCTGTTTCACCGGTTGTTGTTACAGATGGATCTAACTCAACACCATCCTCGTCCACATACTTCGCAGTTACAGCACCGACCGTAATGGTAACGTGTGGTGATGGCATCGGTTGTGTTTTTGTGAACTCAGTGATGCCGTCCTTAACCTCTTTTGAGCTTAAGTAATCTATATCTGCTGCTTCATTGGTATCATAGATATATTCTCCGGCAGCAGCAGGTACTTCCTTCAGTTTAATGCCAAACTTAAATTGCAGCAAATCATCTTTACGTGCTTCCTTGTGAATGGACCAAGTAATGACTTCCTTGCCATCTACCTTCTCATAATGATAGACATATGGGTAAACATCATCTTGCGCTGTGCCAAAAGCAACATCACCATTATCGAGTGTTGTCTTTGGCAACGGTGCACCGTTAAGCGTTATTTGTGCAGTATCAGGCAGCACTTCAAAGTGACTGTCCACAACATCAACAATTTCACCCTTACCTAAAAGATAGGTTAGCTCCGATTCCAAATCATCAAGAAGATTCACAAAGCTTTCGCCTTCTGTAATTTCATAGCGATCTCCAATATTTGATTCAAACCAGTCTTTAAAGGCATTACTTGCTGCATTAAACTTACGTTTGTAGGCTGATCCATCATCTGGTTGATACGGTGATGTAACAGCAATAACGTTGTATCCTGCATCTTTGAGCTCTAAAAACTCATTTCCGGACAAATAAATATTCTTCTCAAATGCAGTTGGAAAATCCGCTCTTTGTGTATACCTCCAATCTGAAATCAGCAATGCTTTCTCTTCACTTGTCCAAGTATGATTGATGATTCCGTAGCCAGCATATGGATTACGCCAGATGTCTGGGAATTCACCTACTGATGATCCGGTTTGTGTTAAATACTTATCCGTCTCAGAAGATACTGCTGTACCATTGAAAAACACTTTCTTATTAATTAAGTCATCAACTTTATCAACAGTGAAAAAGTTTGTCGCATTTTCAGCAGTATTATACAATGCATAACGACCATGAAAATCATTATTATTGTGTAATGACTCTACACCTTGATTGCCATACGAATAATTATAGAAGAAAGATAGTCCTTTACCATCTCCTGTATCTGATTTATAACCACCAAAGTCACTGGCTACAATTAGATACTTATATTCACTGGTAGCAGACCCTGTTTCCAATAAATTACGGCCCGCTAAAATAGCGCCATACATATTGGAACCCGCTTGATATGCTGGATTGAAATATGCCTTAACTTCACTCAGTGTAGAATCTGATAATGTTGTGAGCGCAGTTGTTGTTGTATTGATGTCTAAGGCGAATTTAATGACCCCAACATTCAACCGAATGCTCTTATTCTGTACTACTGAATCTAGAAAAGCATTAATTTCAACACGAACATCACTGTAATTAGTAATTGCTGTTGTATCCATAACAAAAACAACATCGACATCAACAGGTTCTTCTTGAGCCTGTGTCGGCAAATTAAAGTTAATGTTGTATGTATGCTTTTCTGGTAACACTTCCAACGTCTTGCTTATGTCCAAATCATCTGTTTCAATAAGCTCGTTAGTCTGTGCAAACACATTTGAAGCAGACAAAAACAAGGACATTGTCACTAAAATAAGTGTCATCAATCTAAATCTCTTCATTTTATACCTCCCTATAGTTTACATGGTGGTAAAGCTCACTTTCAAATCCGTTAATGTTATACTTGAGATAGAGTGGGATTAGCTTGTTTTAGTTGAATATAATGTAGAAAATCAAGTAATATTCATTGGCTATAAAATTGAACCTTTATAACCAAAACGAGACACTAACTATCATTTTTAACTTCCCGTGCCCACTTTAAAAATGTCGAATGATTAACACATAGCCTGCGCCCAGCTTCTCTCGCAGAGATTTCATTTCTATTCCATAATTCATATTCACGCTCGAAATTAATAGGTATTGCCTTGGGTTCTCGGCCGAACTTTACACCCTTAGCTTTCGCAACCGCTATACCTTCTGCTTGGCGTTGTTTTATATTGTTTCTTTCAACTTCTGAAACGTACGACAATATTTGAAGTACCAAATCTGCAATAAAAGTTCCCGTTAAATCTTTCTCAGTCTCTCTTGTATCAAGAAGTGGCATATCCAAAACAAAAATATTAACTCCTTTTTCTTTCGTGATTTTTCTCCATTGATCAAGTATTTCCTTATAATTTCGACCCAACCTATCAATACTTTTAACTACAATCAGATCTCCTTCTTTTGCATTACAAAGGAGTTTTTTATATTGTCTTCGATTAAAATCCTTCCCACTCTCTTTATCCAAGTAAATATAATCATTCTTTATCCCGAATTCTTTAAGTGCTACAATTTGCCGTTCTTCATTTTGATCCTTTGTTGATACTCTGACATATCCATATTGTTCCATATTCACCTTTTTCATTAAAAAAATTATCCTTTCCATTATAAAGTTTACCCTTGAAAAACATTAAATGTTACTTGATTAATTTGATTACCTTTGTTATGGGATGATAATTTTTAAACATTGAATTACACTAAATGTATAGCCAATGGAATCGCTTTCTTGCTTTTTTTAGTGAGCCTCCCTAAATGAAGTTTGGCATCACGTCAAACTCATTTAGAATGGAGGTTTTTTAGTATTCCATGTGCTAGAGCACCACCCTGTTTCAAATCAAACAAAGATTACAGAAACAGGAGGAAAATCTATATGAAAGATACATATGTGATCTACATTAATGATCAAGCAGTCAACGTTAACGAAGATGTTTATAGAGAATATTGGAAAAGTATTGAGCATGAACGTTATCTTACAAAGCAAATTCGCAAGAGTTGGATATACTTAGACCATCTTTTTGATGAGTATGAAAGTAACACATTAGAAATTCAATTAATCGAGGATTTAGACCCTACAAGAAACGAGGTGCTTAAAATGGAACGATACGAAGAACTTTACCAATCAATTAATTCACTTACTGATGATGAAAAAGACCTAATCATAGCTTTGTACTTTAAAGAACTTACTCAAACTGAATATGCACAAGCTATTGGTGTTACAAAGCAGAGTATTAGCAAAAAACATGAAAAAATCATCAATAAACTAAGAAATTTGATTGTTTTTTGATTTTTTGGTTGTCAAAGTGCTCTGAGATTCCTTATCACTATAGAGGGGTTGATTTTTATCCTCCTCTTCTCACTTCAATTTAGTGAGAATGTTCTTTGAAAATTGAATAGCCATTGTTAGTGACTTTATCTATCAACCGAGCAACTTTCATCAGTGCGCTGTGACCTTAAGAAACCTAGAGAGCGATGACACTTAGATGATGAAATAGTTTGAAAAACTATGATGCCAAGACTTTGATAGTGATAATGATACTCCACCTTTGGACGTCCGAACGTGATAAGACCGTCGCAGGCTAAATAGGTGCTTCCTTGATTGGGAGCGGTGAAACTCCAGTGAAGTAGTGATTTCAAACTACGCCTAACAATGCTACGAAGATGATTACTTCGTAGATACGAAAATATCAATTTAACATTTTTAAACAAATCATCTTTTGATTTGATAACAGATAGAGTGATTCAGTCCTTTTTGAGCTGGATCACTCGCTTGTGTTATTAAGTCATATTCTGATAGATATGTTGAGAAACATGTGATAGTGTTGTGTTGCGAAAACCAACTGTCCTAGGAGGTGATCACTATGGGATTTGCAACAAAAGAAATGATGGGTGAAGAAAAGCAACTTGTAACCAGTCTTGGTTTAAAGATTGCACTCCTCCGCTCTGAAAGAGAACTACCACGCGCAGAACTTGCAAAGCAAGCAGAACTACACCCACAGTATCTATATGATGTAGAAATGGGTAAACGCAATGTTACTATTTATGTCCTTGGAAAAATTGCTCGTGCATTTGACATCACATTGTCAGAATTACTTGAATCACACACCCTACCACCAATTGATTAGTTCAATTGGTTTTTTAATGAAATGGAGGAATCAATTATGTTAATAACGGTAGATGAAATTATGACTCTTTTTGGAATTAGTAGGTCCAGTGCTTATCGCATTATCTCTGATTTAAATCAATCTCTTAAAAAAAAAGGATATCGTACTGTCCAAGGAAAGACATCCCGTAAATTCTTCTACGAAAACTATTACATTCATAATACGGAGGTAAGCCATCATGTCAGCGTATAAAGATAAGAAAACTGGTAAATGGGTCGTAACCCTGCGTTATACTGATATTGACGGTAAAGAGAAGCGACGAGCTAAACGTGGATTTCTTACCAAACGGGAGGCTAAAGAATGGGAAACTGAATATCTCAGTAATTTAAGTAACGAAGTAGAAATTGATATGTCACTAAATGAATTCTATGAAGTCTATTTGAGTGATATTTCAAATAAACTCCGTTACAATACCATTAAGAATAAACGGGTGATTTATGATAAGTATATTCAACCTTATCTCGGATCTAAGAAACTTGCCAAGATATCAACACCTGATATTATTAAGTGGCAAAATGAGATTCTAGGATTTCATTTTAAAGATACCTATGCACGATCCATCAACAATCAACTTGTAGCTATCTTCAATCATGCAGAACGTTTCTATGAACTTCAAAGAAATCCATTAAAGAAAACTACTGCAATTGGTTCTAAACATCCTTCAAGTATGAACTTCTGGACAAAAGAAGAATTTGATAAGTTTATATCCGTTGTCGACGATGAATCATCAAGATTACAATTCAATGTACTATTTTATACAGGAATTCGTGTTGGTGAATTAATTGCAGTTCGACTAAAGAATATTAATTTTGAACAGGGACATATTGAAATAAGACATTCTGCTCAATATGAAAATGGTAAATACATCTTCACTAAGCCTAAAACAAAAAAGTCAGAACGAGTTGTAACAATACCTCAGTTTCTGACTCAAATGATAGAAAATTATGTTGACCGCTATTATTTTATTGATATGGAAGAACAAGTATTTATGACTAACAAGAGTCGGCTTTCAAGAGAACTTGAAAAATATGCAAAGATAGCAAATGTTAAGCGAATACGAATTCATGACTTAAGGCATTCACATGCATCCCTACTCATAGAACAAGGTATCCAACCAAACATAGTTCAGGATAGACTTGGGCATGAAAAGATTGAAACGACTCT
>JAVWJF010000154.1:0-6101 GCA_036639195.1 Longicatena sp. | reverse complement strand
GTAGATGACCTTATTAATAATACGTTAGGTGGTGGTTTGGGCTATATGTTAACACCACTTATCTCTTGGTTTTTACCAAGTCGTTCCACATTAGATGAAACAAGCATGTTAAAGGGAAGACAGGTATCCTCCTTAAGAAGAATATGTGCATTCTTTATTGATTTCATAATTGTGGCTCTAGCAAGCGCAATTACATTATTCATAGGATATATTATGAACTTCATAGATGCCTCTTCTATAAGTACGAACATCTTATACATATACGCAACGTTCACAGTCTTATTTATCATCATATTCTCTATCATTTTTAAGGGAAAGACACTTGGAAAAGCACTTGTAAAGATACGTTTGGTGAGTGGAGAATCTACACTACTAAAATGGTATCAACATATCATACATTATGTAGTTTTATATTTATGCATCCTACCAATGCCTTATATAATTTTCTTAAATCTCCTTGATTATTTTGATATAACAACATCTAGTTTCTCTATTTCTATACTTCTTATCGCACTTATGATTGTATTCTATATTGTTTCTCTAGTTCAATGTGTTCGTTCGTTATTTGTGAAAGAACATTATGCATGGTATGACAAGCATTGGAAACTTCATAATATTTCTACAATTCCTTATGAGGAAACAGACGATAACGTTGAAATAGAAGGTGTACATGATGGTTGTATAAAAAAAACAAACCCAAATACTTGAGTTTGTTTTTTTTATTCTTGAACTTTTAGAATGCGCTTATTCTTTCCATCCCTTACATACATCCACCCAAACGGCGCCTTCTATAAGGGTTTCTAAATCCTCCATTGTACAGCGTATAGCAGAATTACTACTTCCACATGCAGGATAAATATAATCAAAACGTTTCATAGACACATCCAAATACACCTTTGTTTCTTTTGGTATCGCAAAGGGACATACACCACCAATGGTATGATTGGTATATCGTTCAACTTCTTCTGGTTTCAACATTTTTGCCTTTACTTTGAAATACTCTTTAAAAGCATGATTATCAATTTTACAATCTCCTGCACACACGACAATAACTGCATGATCTTCCACAAGGAAGGAGAGTGATTTTGCGATACGCTCTGGTTGTGTAGATAATGCCTGTGCTGCCAATTCTACCGTTGCACTAGAAGTATCCAATTCTATAATATCCTTGTCTCGTCCATAAGCTTTTAAATATTCTCTTACAATTTCAATCGCCATTACGATACCTCCAAACTTTGTAATTCATTGTACAACCTTACTACCTTGTTTGTAAAGCTCAAGATACAAAGGCACCAACCTATTTTCTTAGGTTAATGCCTTTGTGCCAATAGTTGTCTTTTTTCAATTTCTACGTTGCTAATCATTCATGTTAACATTAGATATTAAATACTTTGCTTTATCGTAGTCTGTTTTTTTAACTTTGAATTTATATATAGTGGACGATTTATAGCCTTCTCTAACTGGTCCATTTCCTCCACCTAAAGGAGCACGATCAATGGTGGTTACATCATATGCAATACCATTGCCACTAAGTATATCTCTTATTTCTGACTGAGCTCTTAAGGACATTGTTAAACAAAGCTCTTTTTTATTGAATATTATCATATACTATATCAATACTACAAAATCTCCAGACCAAATTGAAGATACTCTCTTAAGAATATAAAATTGGGTTTGCCCAACCGTCATATTAAAATCTCCCCATGAATACACGTATGCCCATCCGTGATTTGGAGTAATTTCTTTGCCTTTAGCTGATATTACAGTTGTCATAGAATCCAACAAAACAACACTCATCATATAAGAAATTAATTTTTTCATCAATTCATCCTCCTGTTCTTATCAATATGAATTATATAAACAAAAGGTGTATGTCTAATTTGATTATATCAAATAAGGTTGCTTCATAATGTCTTTTCACCCTTAACACCTCTTCCCTTCGTGCTGTATCTACTATAATCATAGCACGATATTTTGTCTTTACAATCTAATCTTTTCTAGAGAGCTTATAAAACGAAGATTGATTATCTCCAATTACAACCCATTCCTTCATATAGTCTTCTGAGGATATCTTTATAACTTTATTTACCCAGCACTACTTATGTTCCTTCGATAATCTTTCTCATACAATTTATTCCTAACTTTTTTTTTAAAAGCGTTTAAAAAAGAACAACGTCTGTACGATTTACTATAGAGCACTCTTGTAATACCTACATAAAAAATATAATTTCTTACTTATCAAGTTTGGAAAAAGATCAAGGATCATAAGCTTCTATTGTACTTACAATTCCTATTACAAATTTTATTTTATTTATTTCAGAGAAGGGTATAAGAAAAGACTGTCAATGTAATATCAACAGTCCAAATTCAACTTAGATGAGTTGTCCTTATCCAAATGCGTGTGTATAAGTAAAGACGAATTTATCTCCATCCTTAATATCTAAATCATCTGCAGCATTACAACTTCCATTTGCTACGCAAGCTTCGTTATTGCTAGATTCATATAACCACCATGGGCCTTTATCAAAATCATCTGTTCTAACACCTTTTACCCCAAGGATGACTTTTCCAAATTGACCGTCTTCCATCTCTACTTCTAAATCTTTTGCTTTTTCAAGGAAGTCAGCAAGAGTCTTCACTTTCCCATTTACTGTAACATCACCTTTAAATAGCTCTTTGTTATTTACAGCATCTTTCACTGTAATATTTAATGTAATTTCTTGGCTCTTTGTTTCTTCTTTTTTGTCACCTGCTGAGCAACCTCCTAAAACCAATACAGATACTAATAATAGTGCACTAATAATTTTTTTCATAATGTAATCTCCCTTCGATTTTCTTCAATACTACATAGATAGGCTTATAACATATAAAACAGGTAATGCCGGATACAATCCCTTGAATAAGAGAAGTCTTTAATCCGGCTAGGATATATAGCATTGTAATTTTATCAGACACTAGCATAAATGGCAACTGCACAAGTTGACCTGTTAGAAATGATAAAAAGGCACATACTACTACAATGACTATAAAATGAGTTCGCAGATAAGGTTTCAAACATCCAATAAGTAAACTATAAGTAGGATATATCAACACATACATGATAGACCAAGGTGTGACACCTTGCATACTAAAATTGATAATTCCAAAGACAATTGCGCCTAGAACAGCAACTCTTGTCTGAAATACCATAGAGAATAAAAGAACGGTCAATGTAATACATTCTAGATATAATACAAACGAAAAAGATGTGAACATAACGAATTCCAATGCGCCAATAACTGCGATGAAACATAGCTCTCTAACTTTCATAACTGCGGCTGACAAATTCTCTTTCCATATGTAGTTCATACTTATTCTCATATAAACACATCATAAAACATGTATTTGATAATAAGTTCATAAAATCAAACAACGTTGATTCAATCGAAAAACCCTCACGTTCAATCTGATGCATGATACGAATCACAGCTTTTACATCAGCTCTAATTTTATGTAAATAACTAGCTCCTATACAGCCATCAGGTAAAACGAAATGTTTCATTTCTACATAATAACGTTCATATATTTCTTTTAGTTGTTGTACTTCCAATTGCTGGATTGCACATTTGCCACGAATTGATCCATTGGCATGATATACAAGCTCAATCAATTGAACCATATCGCTTTGCCTAATATGTTTTACATAATGACGCGCAATTGATAAGGAACTAGCAAGCTGATCACTCGCAATTTCATAATCGCAACGATGATCTTCTTCTTTCAAAAAACTATATGCACAAAATTCCATTGACATCCTTTTCACCACCTTTCTTAATACTCAACACCCTTACGCGCTTGCAAGCCTTTTTCATAGGGGTGTTGTTTCATAACAACCTCAGTTTCATAATCTGCACATTCTTTTAATTTCGCAGAAGGATTTCTTCCCGTTAGAACGATCTCACATTGTCGTTTCGCTCTAGAAACATATTTCAAAAAACTTTCCTCATCGATGATTTGTAAATTCAACACATCCAAAATTTCATCAAGGATTACACAATCGTATTGTGAACTTTGACTTTCTGCAATTTGAAATAGTAACCACTGTGCTCTTTCACATGCAGATTTCTCTTCCTGGTCCATTTGAAAATAAAACTTTTGAGGTAATTTAACAGCATGTGTCGTCACATTTACAAAGCTATCCATTGCCTTCATTTCCCCGCTATCTCCATTTTTAAGGAATTGTAAAATCAATACTTTCTTGTCATGTCCTGCCATTCGTAGTGCCATACCAAAAGCAGATGTTGTCTTTCCTTTTCCATTACCATGAATGATATGTAGCATAAGACCCTCCTTGTATAAAAAAAGTCCTTTTCCAATACAGCATAAAAAGGACTGATAGCTCAGTTATCACATCTTTATACTCCGTAAAGTGCTTGTTATGTAATCATAGCTGTATTCCGGCTCAACTTCATTGTAACTGCAACCTTCCCAGGATTTACCCAGTGGTTTTATCTGCAGAACTCCATTTTACGGCGGCGGGACCGCTCAGGTTTTTCACCTGATTCCAATATCTACCATTACGATTCTTTTTTTATACGTTGACATTATAGCATAACTTCTTTTGTCTGTCTGTGGAATAAGAAATTTTAACTATCAAAAGAGTGGATTTTCCTTTGAAAATCAATAAAATTCTTACATTTTGATGAAAATTGTAAAAAACACTTATCTATTTCAAAAACTTTCATGAAAACATTGATTTTATTATCAAAAAACGGTATCATCTTAACATAGATAATTATATAGAAAAGAGGGAAATTATGAAAAAAGTATTAGGAGGATTGGTCTTTTGTCTTGCATTAGCGGGATGTGGATCTGATAAAAGTAGCGAACCAGTAGATAAAGATAAAACTTTTACGATTGGTATCGTTCAACACAACACACACCCTGCACTTGATGATGCAGTGAAGGGATTCAAAGAGGCTTTAGAGAAAAAGGATATCAAAGTGAAGTTTGTAGAAAAGAATGCACAGGGTGATAAGGGTACCAATGATTTAATTGCGAAGCAGTTTGTATCTGATGGGGTGGATTTGATTTATGCGGTTGCTACACCAAGTGCTACGGCTGCATTGAATGCTACAAATGGAAAAGATACACCGATTATCTTCAATGCTGTAACAGATGCAGAAGACGCAAAATTGGTTAAGAGCAACGATAAACCTGGTGGAAATATTACTGGTGTATCAGATGCAGCTCCACTTGAACAACAGTTGAAATTGATTCGTGAAGTTTTACCAAATGCGAAAACTATTGGTATGATGTACAACATCGGAGAACCAAACGGGAAATTGCAAGTTGAACAAGTTGAAAAGCTTGCTTCTAAATATAACTTTACAATTCAAGTAAAAGGTATCTCACAAGGTTCTGAAATAGCAAGTGCTGCACAACAACTAGCTGAATCAAGTGATTGTATCTATAACATTACAGATAACATGATTGCTTCTAACTCTGCTGCGATTGCGGATAAGGCAACTGCTCAGAAGATTCCTGTATTTGCTGCAGAAGAAGGGCAAATGGTAGGAAGTGGTATCATGGCAAGTGATTCTATCTCTTATAAGAAATTAGGAGAACAAGCTGCAGAAATGACATACAACATTCTTGTCAAAGGGGAAAAGACAGAATCAATGGCTGTACAAACTGCACAAAGTACAAGTTTGATAATCAACAAAAAAGTTATGGAATCTTTAGGGATTACAATTCCTGAAGATTTAGCAAAACGCGCTACCTATATGGAAGAGTAAAGAAGGAGGGATACTATGTATAAAAAGTTAATTTCTACAATTGCAGTATGTCTGCTTTTGACTGGATGTGGTAGTTCTACGGATAAAGAAACAAATAGTGATTCAAAAGATAAAACCTACACAATCGGTATTGTCCAACACATGACACATGGTTCTTTGGATGCGGCTGTTAAAGGCTTCAAAGATTACTTGAATGAAAAAGGAATCGAAGTAAAATTTATTGAAAAGAATGCACAAGGAGATAAAGGTACCAACGATTTGATTACACAACAGTTTGTATCAGATAAAGTAGATTTAATTTATGCAGTTGCGACACCTAGTGCT
>JAVWJF010000153.1:0-6102 GCA_036639195.1 Longicatena sp. | reverse complement strand
AACATGCCAAAGATAGTGCAATAATGATTTTAAAACGCTTGTTCAATTGTGGATTTCTTGATAGTACGCGATGTATCGCGAACCCTACCATCACCACAATATATAAAAATGTAAATATGGGATGATCGTGTTCGAATATATACATCAAAACAAAACCCGCAAGCATCAACTGTATAGTCATGCGTATACTACCCAACAGTAACAATTTACTTTGTTGGATTTTACACTTCTTCATAATACATAACACGATAAGCAATAAGGCATAAATTAAGAAGAAGTTTGCGATATTGATCTGCGCTGCCGTTCTCATTTACATGCCCTCAATTCTATATGATTTTGCGCAAAGGTTTTGATTAAGGACGCATCATGACTGATTACCACCAATGTCATGTTATGTTCTTGTACGTAGTGTACAATATTTTGCATGACTTCTCTTGATAACTCTGCTTGTAAAGCAGAAGTAGGTTCATCCAACAATAATACCTTCGGATTTAAACTTAAGGCAATGCTTTGAAATACACGTTGACGTTCTCCTCCAGACATCGTATCACAACAGGTGTCTAAGGTTCCTTTGAAACAACAAATCGCTAAGTATTTCTTGATTTCTTCTTCCTTAGGACATTCACTTTCATGATAGTCGTGGAATCGTTTAAAGTTATCTACAATCGTACCTGAAAATAAGTACGGTACTTGAGAAACCATAAGTACATTTCTTCTCAACTGTATCTTGTCCATAGTATGTAAGTTTTTATCACGATAATAAATATCTCCACTGCTTTGTTTCACTGTCGCATTCAACAATTTAAATAACGTTGTTTTTCCACAACCACTATCTCCACTTATAAAAGTTATTTCATGTTCTTGAATGCGTACATCTGGATATTCGATTTGACCAGCGAACTTCACTTGTTGCGTTCGTAAAATTTCCATTTCTCTTCTCCTAAAAATACGAACTCATGATATCATCACAAGAACGTATATACAAGGTTTACTTTTATTTCTCTTCTTTTTGGTGGTAACAATTTTGTAAATGCACCATTTTTTCCGCAACCAATTTTCCCGCAAATGACATGGTAGCCATTTTAATTGCCGTATTTTGTAATGTAATTCCCTCTAACATAAGAGTTCCTTCTCCATTTTTCAAATGTATCGCCACTGCTTTTATCGCTGCTTCTTGTTCCTCACAAAACAAATTAAAAGCTTCCTTCAATCCATTGATATTGGATTGATATTCGATACCTTCTTTTACTTCTGTGATCGTCAATACTTGTTTTAATAAAGTAATCGCAATCAAATACGCAAGATGTATTTTATTATAACGTTTCTTTTCTGCTTTTGGTATCAGCTTTAACTTAACGTAATTATTGATCATAGCGCTCGTTAAAATCGTATCTTCTTTATCATCAAACAAGCTATGTACATATCCTTCTATCAGCGTGATAACCTGATCTAGATACAAATCAAAGCTTGGTAATTCTTCCCATCGTGGTAAATGAAATTCAAGGAGTGTATCACTCCATATCTCAAGATCCTTCTTTAAACTCGTCATGTTCTCAACTTCTTTCGGTTTCTAATATTAGTATATAATATTATGAAGATTACCTCAAGGAAATTCACGCATACAACAAGTACAAAAAAAGACTGCGAACAGTCTTATTGTTTATATTTTTTCATGAATGGTTTCAATGCATTACAAACAAGTAAAGCAGATAAAGCCCCTAGTATTGCTTCGGCAATTCCATTAGTAGTAACAACTCCCAATAATACACCTACTAAAGCCGTGTAAGAAATCCCTACCGCTTGTGCATAAGGTGCACCAAAGAACACATAGATTCCTAATAATACAAGTACCGTATTGGTAATTGCGCCTGTTAATGCTCCTGCTACTACACTTACATGATCGTTAACTTTTTTCTTTTGTAATATTTCAAACATCCATCCTGCTAGAAAACCTAACAGAATTCTAGGGACAAATGCGATTAACAAGCTTGTCCAATTTCCACTCATAGTTCCAACGGTTATAAATGGTGAGAATACAAAGGATGTAATTCCAGGACGTAATGTTGCGTTAATAACACTGGTTAATCCAAATACAAAACCAAGTTGTGCTCCAGCTTTCTTACCAAATAAGATTGCCGCAATGATGACAGGAATGTGCATCGTTGTTAAACTCAATGGTCCAATTGCTAGATAGCCAAGTGGTGTTACCACCAATACTACCTGTATGGCTAAAAAAAGTGCCATAAAAGACATGTACTGCGTTTTCTTTGTTTTCATTTTTCCTCCACTATCGCTCACTTAGGATGCGATGTCTTTCTTGGTGTCTACCGTAAGCGTCCCGTTTTTATAAGCGTCGTTCGATCACTTTAAAACATCTTCTTCTTACTTGGACGGTATTATTATATTACAGTTTTTTCCTAATGAATATATTTTTTGAGTAAAAAAACAAAGTAAGCGATTTCATTCGCTTACTTATGTAAATCTTGATACGATAATAATCCATACGCTCCCGTTGTTTCTTTTACTGCACGATTAACAGCCTTTGCCATTACATCACATGCCATCACACCAATTGCATCAAGATTTGCCTCTACTTCTCCTGTACTAACTACGAAGATAGTATCTCCATCACTCATCGTATGTACAGGATGAATCGAGCGTGCATATCCATTATGCGCAATTCCAGCAATCTTTGTACATTGTGCTTTATTAAGTATGGCATTTGTCACGATTACACCAATGGTAGTATTGGTATTTGTGATAGACGCCATTTGTTCAATTTGTGCATAAATAACTTCTTCTGCAGGGAGAATCTGTTTATTAGTTGCGTCATAAATCCCAGCCAATTGTTCATTGCTTTGATAATCCACAACATTACCACATGCATTTACCGCAACAAGTGCTGCAACTTGTACATTTCCAACTTGTATTCCACAACTGCCTTGTCCACTTTTCATCGCATGATCAAATCCCATGACTTTTCCAACACTTGCACCAGTTCCTGCTCCATAATTTCCTTCTCGTACAATATTTTGTTCACTATTCACACAAGCTTGATACCCCATAGCTTTATCGGGGCGACACTTTGGATCTCCTACAGAAAGATCGAACAAAGACGCTCCACATACAATAGGAATATATGCTACTTTCATATCAAACCCACATTTATGCTCCTCTAAATATTGCATAGCACCACTTGCCGCATCTAACCCAAAAGCACTTCCTCCAGACAACATCACCGCATGGATCTTCTCTACCATATTAATAGGATTCAATAGATCCGTTTCTCTTGTTGCCGGACCGCCCCCTCTTACATCCACACCCGCAACAGCACCATCTTTACATAACACAACACTGCAGCCACTTCCCCCAATGCTATCTTGCGCTTGTCCAATCTGTATTCCCTTTATATCTGTAATCTTTATTTCTTTCACAACGATCACCTCTTCTCTTATTGTATCGTAAACAATACACAAAATACAGAGAAAACGTACCAGAACATACAAATCTGTTATACTATACATACACAGGAGGAATACATATATGCTAGAAGAAAAAGCAACCAATCCAAATCGTTTCCTTGGTATACTAATTGGTGGATGGTGTATCCTTTGTATGGTTGGATTTATAGGAGGTATCCTATCTTTATTTCCTGGGGATAAAATGGGAGAACATGGGTACCAAATGGTCATTAGTTTGGCAGTTATCTTATTCTCTGTATTCGCATTGATACTTCCTTTTTTATGCTTTATCACCATTATGGACTTCCCTTTTTTTAACAAAAACAAGAAACTTAGTAAGCGTAATAAGAAAAAACAAAGACAATGGTTATTTCGTGTACTACTACATTGCATTGTACATATAATCGTGTTTTATCTAGCACTTTTTGGACTAGCATTCATAGTAATGGAGGAAAGAAGTACATTTACAGTATTACTGGGTATTTGTATTTGGGTAGGAATCTTCTTCCTAATGCGTAAGTTTTATACATATTGTCGTACTCATAAAGTAAAAATAGCTGACTCCTACAGCATGATTATGTTAGGTGCTTGGATTCTCACGTTGGCACTTGGATGGGGTGGGATTTATAATTCCTATCGCGCAATTATGGATTCTCAATATTTGCAACATCCTAGAGAACTTACACTTACATCCTATAAAATATATAGAGGAAATTCTTTCCGTTCTAAATTTTATTACAATTTAGATGGATTCGATACAAATGGTAATGAAGTTTCCTTCAAACTTGATTATGAACCTGCACAGCCTTTTGTAGAGAACAAACCTAAACTAATTCGTGTGTATTATTTACCATATACGAACGTAGTCATGTTTATAAAATAATGAAAAGAAATCGAATTACTTTGCTTCATAAGAGTTCTACATAAGAGGAACGTTAAAAAAACATGCCGTTTTGGCATGTTTTATTTCAAATAAAAAAGTTTATCTACAGTCTTTGGTCCTTCACTTAGTTCTTCATACGTATATAAAGGAAGCTGTTCTTCTTTATACCGTTGTTTCAATTGTTCTACATAATTCCAACTTGTTTCAATCTGATCCCATTTAGAAAACCAAGAAGTATCTTCCTGTATCGCCGCCAACAACAAGCGTTCATATGCTTCGGGTGTATTGATGCGATTGGTATCAGAACAATTTTGACAGAAATCCATTTGTGTGAGTTCTATATCATCACTATCTCCTGGTTTCTTAATATTGAATTGGAAGTATACACCTTCCGTAGGTTGAATCTTAATGGTTAATACGTTGGCATAGGCATCCTTATGAATCCTTTTAAAGGTAATGGCCACTTCCATTTCTCTACGATTTAGTTTCTTTCCAGTTCGAATGATAAAAGGAACATTTTCCCAACGAGCATTATCTATGAATAAACGTAGAGCCGCATATGTTTCCGTCATGGAACCATTGGCTACACGATTTTCTTTCTGATAATTAAAATATTGACCAAGAACCATGCTTTCTTTTAAATCTAATTGTTCTACTGGACGAAGTGCTTGAAGTACTTCTAATTGTTTCTTATGCATATCTTCTTTAAAAAACGCATCCGGTTGTTCCATAGCTACAATACTTAGTAACTGAAACAAATGGTTTTGTACCATATCTTTTAAAGCTCCGCTTTGATCATAATAGTCTCCTCTAGTTTCCACTCCCACCATTTCAAATGCATGAATATCCACTTGTTCAATATATTGTGCATTCCATGCATCCTG
Source organism: Longicatena sp. (assembly GCA_036639195.1). Lineage (GTDB taxonomy): Bacteria > Bacillota_I > Bacilli_A > Erysipelotrichales > Erysipelotrichaceae > JAVWJF01. The sequence goes on along the minus strand of JAVWJF010000153.1, from coordinate 874 downwards.
AAAAATAGGATTCATAAAACGAATGATTTGCATATTACGTACCATTTCTTTTCCTAGATAATGATCAATATGAAAGATATGCTCCTTTTCAAAGAAGTTTTCTAGATTACGATTTAATTCACGTGCAGACTCTAAATTTTCACCAAATGGTTTTTCTATAATAACTTTACCATCTTTTGCATGTTCTACATGATGTAATCCTTTCGCGATTTTCTCAAAAAAGTTTGGGGACACTGCGAAGTAGAAAATATGATTTTGTAATCCTTGTTTTTGATATAGTTCATTTAAGGTAAGATACGCATCTTCCTTCGTAAAATCCATCTGATGATATTGTATTTGTGACATGAAATGAGCAAACATATCCTCACGATAAGGTAAACGTGCAAATTGTTGTACCCAGGCTTTTGCCTCTTCACTATACGCGCTATGATCATAAGCTCTTCTACCGATAATGACAACATGTGCATTTTCATTCAACTTTCCATCGGCGAACAAGTTATATAAAGCTGGCAACAGTTTACGAAAGGTCAAATCTCCAGTTCCACCAAAGATTGTAAAGGTAACATCATGCATGGTGTTTCCCCCAATCATGATGGAAAGATCCCTCTTTATCTACACGCCTGAAAGTATGTGCACCAAAGTAATCACGTTGCGCTTGTATTAAATTCGCACCCACATGCGCACTAGATAACATATCCAAATAAGTGATTGCACTACTTAAAGATGGAATTGGAATGCCTTGAAGGATTGCATTTGCACACAACGTACGAAGACTATCCTTATCTTGTTGAATGCACTTAGAGAAATATTCATGAAATAACAAATGGGATAATGTTGGTTCTTCCTTATAAGCTTTCATAATTTCTTCTAAAAA
>JAVWJF010000152.1:0-6112 GCA_036639195.1 Longicatena sp. | reverse complement strand
AGGAGCCATCTTAAGTACAACTGAATTTGAGCATTTAAAAAGTGAATCCCAATGATTCACTTTTTTCATCTATATAAGCTAATACTACTATACTTCTCTTAATTCTCCTGTAACGGAATCCATAACAAACCCATAAATGCGAACATCAGAAGGAATGAGTGGATGTTCATGCAAAAGCTGTATACTTCTAAGTACAGATTCTTCTACATCCGCAAAACCACCTAGCCATTCATCAAAATCAATTCCACAATACTGCATTGTATCAACGACTTGAGAGGAAACACCTCTACTGCGCATCTTCTGTAACATTTCAATACTATCCATATGTTGAACACCACAATCCGTATGTCCAATGATCATGATATCTTCTACACCAAGATCATAAATTGCGATAAGTAAACTTCGTACTGCACTTCCAAAGGGATGAGAAATCACTCCCCCAGCATTCTTAATAATCTTTGCGTCTCCATTTCGAATACCCAAAGCAGCTGGCAACAACTCAATTAAACGTGTATCCATACAAGTAACAATTGCAAGTTTCTTTCCAGGAAACTTACTCGTTTGAAATGGCTCATATTTCTTTTCTTTTACGAATTCTTTGTTGTACTTTAAGATTTCATGTACCATAAGATCACCTCTTAAACATGATTATAGCATAATATCATCTAAAAATTGTGTGAATGTTTTCTTTTGAAATATAAGGATACCATAATAAAATATCATATTTAATATCGCAATCAATAAGAATACAATGGCATAGTCCTTTCTTGTATCCTTATGAAAACTCTTCTTTAAGACAACGGTAAGCTTTGTTTTATTCTTAATTGTATATGGTGTAACATTCACATCAACGGATGTCTTCAAGTCATAGGAATCCTTACTATCTACAGTAATCGTATAATTCCCTATTTTCATATTGGAAATGGCAACATTTCCCCTCTTATCACTTTCATACGTTCTACTATGATGATTTCCATCATTTACTACTTCTAAACTTACCCCTTCCAAACTCTCTTGCTGTTCATCTACTACATGTATTACAAAGTCTTCTTCTTCCCCATAAATAGTAACCGTACACATCATAAACCCCAAACCAACTAACAACCATCCTTTTTTCATTCTATCACCTACATCATCTTATGTAGTCATGTACCTAGATATGAAAAAAGCATCGAGTATACGATGCTAGTATTCTAATATAGTCTCTTCTAATGCTTTTCTAGTATTTTTAAAACGTTCTGTATCTGCAGGGTTCTTTGCATACCCTAAGCATAAAACATTCACTGGGATAACGCCTTCTTTTAAACCACAAACTCTACTAAGCTTTACTGGATCAAAGGAACAAACCCACAAACTTCCAAGTCCTAATTGTGTCGCTTCTAACATCATGTGTGTAGTAACGATAGTCGCATCAATTACACCTGCATTCATTTCATCATAACCACGAACCCACGCTTCTTTTGTATTTGTACACACAATCAAAGCCATAGGTGCACCATGGAAGTTAATCGCACCATCAAATCTATCCATATCTTCTTTGCGTACGATACAAATGCGCTGACTCTGTCGATTCGCCGCAGTAGGGGCAATTCTTCCCGCTTCTAAAATAAGTTGTAGTTTTTCATCTTCTACTGTCTTATCTTCATAATCACGTACTGCATAACGTGTTTTTTCTAATGTTATAAAATCCATAACGTTCTCCTAACGATAGAGGTTTACTCTATGTTGATCATCTTCTCGGATATAAGATGAATAAAACTCTTGTACTGCTTTTATCATATAGTCAATATCTTTACATCCTGCTGTTTCATAACTGGAGTGCATCGCTAGTTGAGCCAAACCAATATCAACGGTATGAATAGAAACATGTGCAGTAGAAATATTTCCAAGGGTAGAGCCACCTTGCATATCGGAACGATTTGCAAAATATTGAAGTGGTACTTCTACACGATTACAAATCGCTTGAAATAATCCCTTACTTAATGCATCTGTTGTATATTTTTGATTCGCATTAAACTTCACTACGATTCCCTCGTTCATATACACTGCGTGATTCGCATCGCTTTTCTCTGGGTGATTTGGGTGAAGGGCATGTGCATTATCCGCCGATAACATAAAACTGTTCGCAAATGCACAACGCAATTGTTCCTCACTATATCCTAAGCAACGATTGATTCTTGTAAGAACATCAAATAATAACGTAGAATCTGCGCCCTGTTTTGTACCAGAACCAACTTCTTCGTTATCAAAACATGCGTACACATTTATATTCTTAGGATTCTTGCTATGTAGAAATCCTAACATCGTTGTATATGCACATTCCAAATCATCTAGTTTAGGAGCGGATATATAATCCTCTTCACTCCCCCAAATACTAGGATGGTTACGATTATACAAATACAAATCATTTCCAAGAATATCCTTAGCATCCACTTGCAATTCTTTCGCTAGTACATCTAAGAACGTTTCTTTCTCTTTGTTAGTTCCACCATATAGAGGTAACATGTCCACTTGAGCATTGTATTTATATCCACTGTTAATTTCACGATTCATATGTATAGCAACATTAGGAATTAGTACCATATCCTTTTTAAAATCCACAAGTTTCACAACACATCCTGCATCTGTGTTTACAAGTGCTCTTCCCGCAATAGACAAAGGACGATCCATCCAAGTAGAGGCAATCATGCCTCCATACCCTTCAGTATTTAACTGTGTATATTTCCCACGTACATCTAAAAATGCATTCTCTTTTAATTTATAAGTTGGGGAATCACTATGAGAGGCACAAATTTGGAAACTATATTCCTCTTGTATTTCTTCTCCTATTGTAAAGGAAATGATACTAGAACCATTTCTGATTACGTAATACTTTCCACCTTTTTCTAACTTCCATTGTTTGCTTTCAAACAATTGTACAAATCCTTCTTTATGAAATTCTTTTCGTAATTCTTCCACTGCATGAAAACAGCTTGGGCTGTTTTGAATAAACGTCATGAAGTTACTGATTGTCTTATTACTCATCTTAAGACCTCCCATTTTCTTCATTATTATACCACGTTCCATATCTTTTTTTGATGAAAAAGCACAATAATATAGGTACAAATTCCCCATCCCCATATACTGTAAGGAAAGGAGGATGTACAATGAACACAATGTTAGCCCCACTACAAATTGGAAGTGTAGGAATTGGCGTAAATAAAATGCAAGGATATCTAAATATATTTCAAGAAAAAGGTATCATCACTACGAAGTTAAAACTGGATGGTGATTATGGACCAAAAACAGCTAATGCGGTACGTGAGTATCAAGCACATGCTAGATTACCAATCACTGGTCAGATCGATAATACAACTTGGAGTGCAATTGTGAATGAATTGCGTGATTTGGGAGTTGTAACAAATATCCCTGTATCTTCACGTTCTTTCTATTTAACAAAAGGTAACCAAGGTCTTGAAGTGTATAAGATGCAAGAATACCTTAATGAAACAGCCGCAAAGAACAGTTGTTTGCGTCCTGTACCAATGGATGCTATGTATGGTGATCGTACAGCAGCTGGTGTATCTCAATTCCAGTATTTATATGATTTGATTATTGATGGAAATATTGGGAAAGCTACTTGGGATGCCATCGTAAATACTCGCAACGGCTTCTAAACAAACATGTTTTGGGCAGATACATTTGTATCTGTCATACATAGGAGTTGCAATTCACTAACAACTGCTTTATACTACAAGAGATTCTATAAATCATAGAAACAAATAGTTTTATAAGAAAGAGGGTAATAACATATGTCAACCATTCAATGGAACCCAGACAAACAAATTCTAGCTGGTACAACTCTGCGCGATCATACAAAAGCAGAAAACAATAACATGGCGCTTCATGTAGGAGGAAATCTTACACAAGTAATCGAGAATCGAAAAGCACTTAGTGATACTTTAGGAATCGATATTAAGCAGTGGGTATTTTGCCAACAAACCCATAGTGATCATCTTCATGAGGCAACAAGCAATGACATGGGAAAAGGAAGTATACAATATATTGATGGTATTGCGGATTGCGATGCATTATATACAAAGGAAACAAATCTTGCGATAGGAGTCTTTCATGCAGATTGTGTACCAGTATTATTATATGATCCATATACCAATATCATTTGTGCCATTCACAGTGGATGGCAAGGGACCGTCAAAGAAATCACTCGTAAAAGTCTTTCCTATCTAGTTACACATGAAGGAGTCAATCCAAGTCACGTACAGGCTTATATTGGCCCTGCAATTGCGTTTCATAGCTTTGAAGTAGGACAGGAAGTCATAGATCAAGTAAATGCTATGAGCTTCGATACAAGCCCTTATATCATCTATCATGAAAACGGAAAAGCTTCTGTAGATAACAAAGGATTAAACTATCAAATGTTACTGGACTTAGGAGTACCAAAAGAACAAATACGTATTAATCCAAATGACACCTTCTTAAACAATGATGCATTCTTCTCTTATCGTAGAGACCATGCATGTGGTCGTCATTTATCTTATATTTTAAGAACACCGAACAACGAATAAAGCAGATATCTCTCAAACTGAATCACCGAGAGATATCTGCTTTTTAATATATAAACGCGTCTAAATTCTATTTTTCTATACGATTCCTATATCATATAGAAGTAGTCACATGATAATTTGCTTTACCTTTGGCTTTCACTAAATATAAAGCACTATCTGCTAAACGATAAAGATTATAGAAATCTTGACTATCGCTTGGAAATAACGAAATACCAGCACTTGTTGAAATGGAAACCATTTCACCATCACAAGAAATAGGTTCACATAATAACTCTGTAATTGTTCTACCAAAGAAATCTGAGGATTTAAATTCATACCCAAGCTTCGCATAAATCATGAACTCATCTCCACCAGCTCTACCAACCAACACATGATCATTGGAAAGCTGTGCTAATCTTCTAGAAATCTCTTTTAGCACATAATCTCCTACAACATGTCCTTTCGTATCATTTAATCCCTTAAAATCATCTATATCTAAGATACATAATGCATAAATCGAATTATCATTCTTATGGTTTTCTATAGACTGACGAATTTCTTCTTCAATGCTCTTCTTATTTAGAATTCCTGTTAATCCATCCGTTTTTGATTGAATTAACAATTCTTCTTTTGTCTTTTTTGCTTCATCGATATCGGTAATTCTACCAATTACAGATACGGAGTTACCCGCAAGTGCATCTGGTTCTGTAAATAGAATAGAAACCCAGAAATATCCTCTATTTTCAGAATAGTAACGAACCTCAATCAATGGTGGTTGTATTCCTTGATGCATCAATTGAATAGCTTTATCTAATTCTTGACGATCTTCTGGGAAAATAGATGCTGTTTCTGATAACATATCATCTTGTGGATTACGACCAAATAAATCTTTATAATTTTCAGAGAAAATGATACGATCGCTTGCGAAATGATATTCAAACATAACGTCTCCCCATTGTTGAGAAGCATTTTGAATACGTATAGCAAAATCCTTTGCATGATCTTTTTGTTCATCCGTAATTGTATCCGTGATATTTACCACACTGGAATACCATCTTTGAATACCATCTTCTTCTGGTGGATATAATTTTGAAATCGTTTCTACCCAAATTGGATGTCCATCTTTACAAGGAGAACGGTATCGTAAAGTGACGATATTACTTGTTTTTACTTGTTCTAATACATCAGATACAACAATTGGACGATCTTCCTCAACTACCATATTGATGTATTTTCTATTGAACATCTTTTCCAAATCTTTATCATCATATCCAAGTAAGGATAAGAAAGCTGGAGACATATAATCCAAATCAAAATCTTCATTGTTTTGAACACATTTAACCCCTACTGGTATATTTTGTAGAATCCGTTTATACTTCTTATATTCTTTTTCAATGGATAATTGTTCCTTTTTCCAATCATCTATATCCACAATGATCACAATGATACTTGGGTTTCCATCTGCTGAATTTACAATATTAACAGTTCCCATAAACCAAAATTGCTTAACATCAATTCGTACAACACGAAACTCTGCATATACCGAATCTCCTTCTCCAAGTTGTCTT
>JAVWJF010000151.1:0-6163 GCA_036639195.1 Longicatena sp. | reverse complement strand
ATATCATTACTTTTTCAGATTTGTGGAAAGCTAAATTTGGGTATGAATTAGAATATCATGAATTTTTATCAATTACAGCCCACTATTGCGAAAACAATACAGACACCTATATTCCATTGCTTGACTCCTTTATCAAAGGGGAACAAGTTCAAGGTATCATTGAGTGCAAGTTAAAGAAAGCGACGGGGGAATTTATTTGGTGTAAGATAACAGCACGTGCTATAAAAGATAATGAAGGATTCATAATGCGCGTGTTTGGTTCTATTGAAGACATCGATATACAGAAATCAAATACGTTAATCCTTGAAGAACGTAGTAAAATGGATGGTCTTACTAAGATATTGAATAAAATAACGGGAGAATTTGAAATTCAAGAAGCAATCCAACGTAATCCTGATCACCACCATGTATTGTTTGTTATTGACATTGATAACTTCAAGAATGTTAATGATACAATGGGACATGCGGTTGGAGATCATGTCTTACAAGAACTTGGATTTGCGATTAAACAATCTTTCAGAAATAGTGATATTCTATCTAGAATTGGTGGAGATGAATTCGTTGCTTTAGTTGAGAATACAGAAATGCTTTATGAAGATGTTATTAGAATTAGAACAGAGCAGCTACATCAAGCAATTTCTTCCATATCATTGAATGGAGATGAGTTCAGCAATATCACTTGTAGCATTGGTATTGCCATTTATCCACAACATGGTACAACGTATCAAGAACTCTTTGTGAATGCGGATAAAGCACTTTATATCGCAAAGAATTCAGGTAAAAATCAGTATCATATATATAACAATGAAGAATAGGAATATAAAAAATGAAAAAAATAAAAGCAATTATGTGCGATGTCGATGGTACCTTATTAACCACTGAACAAGTCGTATCAAAGAAAACAATACAAGCTATCAAAGATGTACGTAACCAAGGTATCCTATTTGGATTATGTAGTGGTCGTGATGTGTTGGGTATTAAAAAAAGATTAAAAGATTGGGGTATTGAAGGTTGTGTGGATGTCATTGTTGGTAGTGGTGGTTCAGAGCTTTATGATACAAAAACAAACACCAAAAAGGAAACATTTCCACTAGATGGAGAACTTATCAAAATGATTATGAAGCATTATGAGGATATGGATGTGAACTTTGCCATTCCTTTAGAGGGCGTGTTGTATGCACCTAAAGATGATGAACTTATTCGCATGTTGTCGGAAGGCGATAAAGAGCCTTACTTCGTTGTAGATTATGATGAAATGTTAAAAAAACCTCAATTAAAAGTAATGATTGTATGTAAAGAATCCTATATGGATCAAGTTGTAGAACGTAGTAAGACCTTTCACAACGAGCATTTCAAGGCTTCTGCCTTAATTACCGCAAGTGTATTGTTTGAATATATGGATCCTCGCATTTCCAAATCAAGTGGTATGAAAGAGCTACTACAAACACATAACATTACATTGGATGAAGTTTGTTCGTTTGGGGATGCGGACAATGATTATGATATGACATTACATTCTGGTGTGGGTGTCGTAATGGCAAATGGAAGTGAAAAAACAAAAAGTGTTGCGGATTATATCACAGATGATAATGATCATGATGGAATTGCGAATTTCATCTACTCTCACATTCTAAATTAAAAGGCGGTCCAATCGGATCGCCTTTTCTTCATTATAGTTTAATAAATTTTTCTACATCAATCACGAAGATTGTTGCGCCACCCACCTGTACTTCAACAGGGAAAGATGCATATCTACCAATATCATAAGATGCAGTGCTAGGTACAACTTCTGTACGTCTTCTGCTATATTCTCCAATAACCTCGATAGCTCTTTCTATTTTATCATCATCAGTACCAACAATAAGAGTTGTATTTCCTGCACGCAAGAATCCTCCTGTTGTTGCTAAACGTGTTACCTGATAGTTCTCTTTAGTCAATGCGCTTGATACAGCAGGACTATCATCATTTGACATAATTGCCAATATAAGTTTCATAATTATGACCCCTTTCTTATGTTTATAAGACCATTCTAACACTTTCCAAATGGTTTGACAAACATATATATACCTTTTTTCTTAATCTTTGCATATTCTTTTGTGTTTCTTAATAAATGAATTTTATGCTATAATAAACAAGTTAAAAAGGAAGTGAATGACATGGGTAAATTAGGTCTTGTTCTAGAAGGCGGAGGAATGCGCGGTATTTATACAGCAGGTGTTTTAGACTTCTTTCTAGATTATAACATCTATACAGATGGAGTCATTGGAGTGAGTGCTGGCGCATGCCATGCATGTAGTTATGCATCAAAACAAAGAGGTAGAGCTTTCCGTACCAATACGGATTATATAAAAGATAAACGCTATATGAGTATGCGTTCCTTAATCACAACAGGAGATTTGTTTGGGGCAAAATTTGTCTATGATGACATTCCCAATAAATTAGATATTTATGATTATGAAACATTCAATAAGGGAGAGATTAAGCTGTACGCTGTTTGTAGTAATATTGAAACAGGAAAAGCCGAATATATACAATGTATCAATATGGTACATGATGTTATTTATGTTCGTGCCTCTGCATCTTTACCACTATTATCTAAAGTAGTAGAAGTAGATGGCAAGAAATTATTGGATGGAGGTGCATGCGATAGTATTCCAATCAAACGTTTTCAGGAAATGGGATACGATAAAAATATTGTAGTGCTTACGCAGTGCAAAGAATATCGTAAAGGGAAAAACAACTTACTACCTATCATACGTAAAGTATATCGTAAGTATCCAAAATTTATTGCGAAGCTCGAAAAACGTCATGTAGAATACAATCGAACATTAAACGAATTGTCTTTAATGGAAAAAGAAGGTTCTGTATTTATTATCCGTCCAAGTGCACCAGTAGAAATATCTAGACTAGAAAAGAATGTAGATAAACTAAAAGCGCTCTATGATCAAGGATATCAAGATGCACAAGAACAATACGCTGCGTTAAAAGAATTCATGGAAAACTAAGGGCTTATCACTTATGTGATAGCTCTTTTCTTTACATCTTTTTTATAGTTTCTTTATATGAAATCGGCTATCTGAAGTAATCTTTACAGGAAAAGGGACTATATTTATGTAATATTAACACTTTCTTTATATGGAACACTCTATGCTTACACAATCTTTATATTGCATTTGTTAGTATAAAGGTGTAGAAAACGAGGTGTTTTTTTATGTTTATGAAAAACTTTAAACAAAATCAAAAAATATTAGTGGTTGGCTGTGGTAGATTTGGTGCTAGTTTGGCTTCGTCTTTAAGTAGCTCTGGATTTGATGTCATCATTATCGATAAAGAAGAAAGAGCTTTTCAACGTCTTAGTGATACCTTCGGAGGATTTGAGATTGTTGGGGATGCGACAGATTTAGATACATTAGAATCTTGTGGTATTGCGGATTGTAATGTCGTATTAGTTACGACTGGTTATGACAATACCAATTGCATGATTGCACAAATTGCGAATATTATTTATGGTATTGAACAAGTATACATTCGTCTAAATGATCCTGCAAAAGAAAAGATCCTTAAAGATACAAGCATAAAAGCAATTTACCCTGCTCGTCTATCTTTAAGAGAATTTGAGAATATTAGTCATATTCCATTATCGAAGGAACTTGTCCTATGAATATTGTAGTTGCTGGTGGAAGAAACAAAGCAGATTTTTTAATCGCGTCTTTACTTGAAAAGAAACATCATGTAACTGTAATCAATGATGAAAGTGAGTACTGTGATTATTTATCTAAAAAACATAACATTCCGGTCGTCGTTGGAAATCCTTGTAAGGAATATGTACTAGAAGAAGCAGAAATTTATGATGCGGATATTTTGATCGCATTACGACCTACAGATCCTGACAATTTAGCAATTTGCCAAATGGCAAAAAGAATCTTTCATGTTAAAAAGGTTGTTGCGACAGTATCCAATCCAAAGAATGTGATGATTTTTAAAAAACTTGGCGTAAATACTGCCATAAGTGCAACGTATACCATATCTAAAATTATAGAACAAGCAAGTACTGTTAAGAACCTAGTGAATTCGCTATCTCTAGCACATGAAGATATCGTACTTAACGAACTCTTATTAACGGATACTTGTAAGCTTGTTGGTAAAAAGTTAAAAGATATTACATTACCTCAACAATGTATTATATGTTGTGTTTTACGTAATGTAGAAATGATTGTCCCTAATGGGGATACCCTTTTAGAGGCATTTGATAAAGTCATGGTACTCTCTCGTAGCAATCAACAAGATGAAGTATTTGACTTGTTTAGTTAAGGAAGTGAAGAATATGATTTCCATAGATACAAAGGAAGAAGTTGTAGGTTATCGTTTAATTGTTGGATACATTGGGGTATTGATGATGCTTATTGGAGGGATTGTTTTATTGCCCTTATTCACTCTTTTCTTTTATCCCCAAGATATAAAAGAAATACAGTTTTTTCTAGCACCAGGGATTGGTGCTATTCTATTAGGATATCTTCTTTTTTTTAATATCAAAGGAAAGAAGAAAGGGAAACTACAACGTAATCAAGATGCGATTATTGTAGTCTTATGTTGGATGTTAGCCATCTTTATAACTGCATTACCCTTTTATCTAAGTGGCTCCTATAATCTAACACAAGCAATTTTTGAAACTACTTCAGGGTGGAGTACTACGGGTTTATCGGTAGTGGATGTTGATCATACTTCACACTTATTCCTCATGCATCGAAGTTTGATTTTGTTCTTTGGTGGTGTAGGTCTTGTGCTTGTGATGTTATCCGTGTTATCAGATTCTTATGGAATGCGTTTGTATAGTGCAGAAGGTCATAGTGATCGATTACTTCCAAACTTAGTAAAATCTGCACGAATTATTCTAACTATTTATTTTTCATATACCGTAGGTGGTATCCTTTTGTATATGTTATTTGGAATGAATCTATTTGATGCGATTATTCATTCCATAGGTGCTTTATCTACTGGTGGATTCTCAAGTCATTCCCAAAGTATTGCGTATTATGATAGTGTTTGGATTGAAGCTATAACAATCGTATTAATGATTCTTGGGAACATAAACTTCCTTGCTCATTTATTCTTAATACGAGGAAAGTTTAAGAATTTCTTCCGTTACTGTGAGATTCGTTTATCTTTTATTTTAATTGGTATCGCAACGCCTTTGATTGCGTTGTTGATGATGGGAACTTTACAAACAGCACTTCCTGATGCCTTCCGTCATTCACTGTTTCAGGTAGTATCTGCACTTACAACGACTGGTTTCCAAACCATTCCTTCCTTCCATGTATTGCCTAGTTCAATCTTATTAATCTTAATTGTTCTACAATTGATTGGTGGAGGCATTGGTTCTACGGCCGGAGGTATCAAACAATATCGTATCTTTGTTATGTGTAAGTCTGTCTATTGGAAAATAAGAAGTATGTTGTATTCCAATAATGTTGTACACTCGCATAAAATTTATAAAGTAAATCAAAAAGAACCTTTAAGTGAACAAGAAATTTCTCATGTAGGAGTGTATACCTTTCTTTATCTTTGTATCTTTGCGTTAGGAAGTTTTATTCTGTGCTGTTATGGATATAGCTTACAAGATAGCATGTTTGATTTCTCTTCTGCTTTAAGTACCGTTGGATTATCTACTGGTATTATGAGTTTTGATGCCCCTAGTCCAGTACTATGGGTAGGAACAACTGGAATGTTTATTGGAAGACTTGAAATTTATGTAGTTTTATTAGCTATTCTACGATTTGGTAAAGATGTAAAAATGAATATTAATCGAGTAGGAGATAAATAATTATTTTATTTATCGTCCTCTCACACCACCGTACGTACGGTTCCGTATACGGCGGTTCAGTATATTTTATATAGAATTGTTTCGATAGAGGGTTTCCATTGCTAGGAATCCTCTTTTCTCTAGAACTTTATTAGAAACCGCTCTACACATGATGAATGAACTTGCTACTCTGGCATACCCTTTTCGCGTGTTCGCCCATTCCCATGCTTTGCTTTTACTTATTCCTAATTTCTTTAGTGCGTTATATTTTGTTTTGATTTTCTTCCATTGTTTCCATATACATATTCGTAATCGATTTCGTACATATTCATCCGTTCTCTTACATAGCACTTTAATACTTCC
>JAVWJF010000150.1:0-6176 GCA_036639195.1 Longicatena sp. | reverse complement strand
CGCAGGTTTCTTTATATCCGCCACCGATTCCTGCACCAAAAATACTTCCCTTTGCTAATAAGCTACCTTCCCCAGCTATTGTTATCTTTGTACCCTCTGGTACGGTTACCCCTGCCGCTTTTCCTAAAGAATTATCTGGCAGATCGGTTGATGCTGCCAGTGTATTCTCACCCTCCAATTTGAGGGCAACCTCGGCACCTGCTTGTAACATCATAGGTGAGATGCCTCCAGACACAGATTGCAAGTTTACACCCCTAAGCGTCAGCTTAACACCCTTTGCTTTATCAATCACAACATTATAATCATTAGTTGCATCTGTTCCCGTTAAAGTTAACGTGGTGTCTTTAGAAATGTTATCTTGAACAATGCCTGTTGTATTTACTGCAGTGATTTTGGAAGTTACCTTTATAGTATTAGTGTTTGTGCCATTCTCTATTTTAACACTACCCATACTCACGTCATATGTATAGGCTATGATACTACTCTCGCCCGCAAAAACTTGAACCTCTGGCAATGCCAAGCCTTCCGCAAGGACATATTCTTCTCCAAAAGTATCGGTTGATACTGCATGGATAAGAGTTGATGGTTGTATGCTCATAAAGGCTAACGCCACCGTTGATAAGCATGCGAATATACGTGTTGCTTTACTTCTTTTTTTCATAGTTTTTCTCACCTTTCTTAATTTTAAACACTTTTGTGATTCTTAATCCTAGCTATATCATAACTGAAATTTTAAGAAAAAAATGAAAATTACGTGAAATGTAGTATATGCTTCGTGAATAACAGGTTTTTTTATTAAGTGGCGATTTCGCATCGGAAATCGTAAAGAAAAAACCGCTATTGCTAGCGGTTTAGGCTTCTTGTCCCTCATCAAATTGAGAGTTATATAACTGCGTATAGAAACCATCTTTTTTCATCAATTCTTCATGATCTCCGACCTCAACTATATCTCCATCTTTCATAACGAGAATTACGTCTGCGTCACGAATCGTAGATAGTCGATGGGCGATTACGAAACATGTACGATTCTTCATTAGATTTTCCATACCCTTTTGAATTAATACTTCCGTACGAGTATCGACAGAAGAAGTAGCTTCATCTAGAATTAGAATCTTAGGATCTGCCAAGAATGCACGAGCAATTGTTAGTAACTGCTTTTGTCCTTGAGAGATATTGCTAGATTCTTCATTGATTTCTGTTTGGTATCCATGATCTAAAGTACGAATAAAGTGATCAACATACGCAGCATCTGCTGCAGCGACAACTTCTTCATCGCTTGCATCTAGGCGACCATAACGTAGGTTGTCCATGATACTACCTTCAAACAACCATGCATCTTGTAAAACCATACCAAATAAAGAACGTAAATCAGCGCGTGTATATTCTTTAACATCTGTACCATCGATATAAATAGTACCGCTATTTAATTCATAGAAGCGCATCAATAGTTTTACGATGGTTGTCTTACCAGCACCAGTAGGTCCAACAATCGCAACGCGTTTTCCTGCATTGATATACATAGAGAAGTCGTTGATAATAATTTTATCTGGAGTATAACCAAAGTGTACATTTTCAAATGTTACAGTTCCTTGGATTAGAGATTCTCCTGTTTCATCTACGATTGCTTTTGGTGTCGTTGTTTCCGCAACTTCTTCCTCTTCTTCTAGGATTTCGAAGATACGTTCTGCACCAGCTGCGGCAGATTGTAAAGTGTTCATAACTTGTGCTAATTGAGAAATTGGTTGGTTAAGTCCTCTTACATACGTAATGAAGGCTTGAATATCACCTACTGTGATTCCTCCTCCTGCAGCTAACCATCCACCTAATAAACATACACCAACGTATCCTAAGTTTCCAACAAATTGGGTAATAGGCATCATCATACCAGATAAGAACTGAGATTTCCATGCAGTTCCATATAGGTTATCGTTATGTTCATTGAATTCACGTACAGAACGTTCTTCTCCATTGAAGGCTTTCATAACGACATGTCCACTATACATCTCTTCTACATGTCCATTTACATCAGATAAATATTGTTGTTGACGTTTAAAGTAAATCTGAGATTTCTTAACGATAATAGATACAAATACTAGGGACAATGGAATGACACAAATTGCCATTAAAGTCATTTGCCAACTAATTGTTAACATCATGATTGGATAACCAATCACCATAACAATTGATTGTAACCCTTGTGACATAGATTGATTTAATGACATCTGTAAAGTATCAATATCATTGGTTACACGGGATAATACATCCCCATGAGATCTTGTATCAAAGTATGAGAATGGAAGAGCATTGATTTTCTTCGCAATCTGTTCACGTAGTTGGTAAGATAGCTTTTGAACAACAGCAGCAATGGTGATACCAACAACGTATTGAATGAAGGAACTAATCAAATAGATTCCTACTAATAATACGATGATTTGAAGAATATAATCAAAATCAATACCACCAGTTCCTTTTGCTAGTTTTTGAAAACCAGTGATCAATTCATCGGTAGCCTTCGCTAGAATTTTAGGTCCTAGTATTGTTAATACAACGGAGATGATAGTAAATATGATAGAAGTAATCATGCGTCCATAATACGGACGAAGTAACTTAATCAACTTCTTCATTGTTCCAGAGAAGTCTTTGGCTTTTTGTACAGGTGCGCCTCCACCCATTGGTCCATGCCCTGGTCGGCCCATAGGACGAGCTTGCTTTTCTTTACTCATTTCCCAGTTCCTCCTTTGACAATTGACTATATGCAATTTCTTGATATACTTCACAGTTTTTCATAAGTTCATTATGTGTACCAATACCAGCTACACGTCCCTTATCTAAAACTACGATGCGTTCAGCATGCATAATAGATGAAATTCGTTGTGCAACTAATAATACGGTTGCATTTGTTTTCTTTGTTAATTTATTTAATTCTCCACGTAATTTGGAATCTGTTTTAAAGTCCAATGCACTAAAGGAGTCATCGAAGATATAAATTTCTGGTTTATTTACCAATGCACGAGCGATGGATAAACGTTGTTTTTGTCCACCAGATACATTGGTTCCACCTTGTGAAATTGCAGTTGCATATTTCTCAGGTTTTGCGTCAATGATTTCTGTTGCTTGTGCAATGCGTGCAGCATCATCCAATTCTTCTTGTGTTGCATTTTCTTTTGCGTAACGAAGATTACTTTCAATATCACCAGAGAATAAGACACCTTTTTGAGGTACATATCCAATTTTTTCACGTAAGTCGTGTTGTGAAACATCACGGATATCTACACCATCTACACGTATCGTTCCCTCTGTTACATCAAAGAAACGAGGTACTAAATTGATAATCGTAGATTTTCCACTACCAGTACTTCCAATGAACGCTGTAGTCTCTCCTGGTTTTGCGGTAAAGTTGATATCATGTAAGACATCTTCTTCAGCTCCTGGATAACGGAAGCTTACATTTTGGAAGTCGATAAAACCTTTTTGATCTTGATTGAATGTTTTAGGTTGTTTAGGATCTTGAATACGAACTTTGCAGTTCAATACTTCTAAACAACGTTTTGCGGATACACTCGCACGAGGCAATATAACGGCGACCATAGCAATCATTAAGAACGCCATGATAATTTGCATAGAGTATTGAATGAAGGCAAGCATATCACCAACCTGAATACTTCCACTCTCGATTTGATGTCCACCAAACCAAATTATAAGTAAAGAAGCTCCATTCATTACCATCATCATAGCTGGCATCATGAAAGACATCGTACGGTTAATGAATAATTGATTCTTCATGATTTTCCCATTTACATCGTTGAACTTCTCTTCTTCATAGTGTTGTGTGTTAAAAGCACGAACAACTGGCATACCATCTAAGAATTCACGTGTAACGCCATTCAATTTATCAAGTAATTTCTGTGACATTTTGAATTTTGGCATTGCGACTACCATCAATACACCAATTAAGCTTAGTAGTACAATTACACAAAGTGCAATGATCCAAGTCATTTCTGCACCGGAATTGATAACATGTAAGACTGCCCCAATCCCAATGATAGGTGCATAGATAACAATACGCAAGAACATGATAATTACCATTTGAATCTGTTGAATATCATTCGTTGTTCTTGTGATTAAAGATGATGTTGAGAATTTATTGAATTCTTCATTGGAGAAGCTTTCTACTTTCTCAAATACATTTTTACGCAAGTTTCTAGACAATCCTGCACCTACACGAGATGCAAGCAACCCTACTAAGATAGCACATATTGCACTACCTAATGCAATTCCAAGCATTTTTGCACCTGCAACTAGAATATATTGATTTTGCATAGTATCTGTATCAATTCCAATTGCTTTGTACTCTGCTTTTACAAAGGATGCACCTGCTGCACCAGCAACACTTGTACCCATGGATTCTAAGTTCTTATCGATTTCTTTTTCAGCTTCATCGAAACCAGTCATTTTATCAGATGGAATCATAGAGAAAACTAGGTATGGATCTGTAATATTTTGGGCTTTCATCATTTGGTATACAGGAGATGTTTCATCATTGATCATCTTGTATAAGTCGCTTTCCTTATCCTTCAACATCTGGTTAATACCTGTTACCATAAGTTCGGATTTGATAAGGGAAGCACTCAATTTATCTCTTGTAGCCTCATCTATTTCTTTTAATTCATATACATTTTGTTTTTCTAAAGCAGGATAGTCATCCTTTTGTTCTTTTGATGCTTGATCGCTTGTTAACAATGTATAATTGTCTTCAAACAATTGCTTATCCGCATCCTTCATAAACATCGCTAGATGTTGATACTCACTTTCTCGGATGACTTCTGGTACACCATCTTCAATACCACTCTTGGAGATACCAGTATCCACGATATCTGACATATAATCTGGTAATGCCAGTTCACATTGTGCTTGTCCAAATAACAGCGCAATGATTACAATCAGTGAGAGTGTAAACGGTTTTAAGTATTTCACTAACTTTAACATGTATGATCTCCTTTCTTACAATGTTCCTTCTTCATTTGTTTGAAGTGTTCTCTACACTTTTCCAAAATACGAATCAGTGCTTGGGAATCTTCTTCTCCAAGGATTTCAATGAATTCAACGAGTTTCTCCGTAACATGTTCCTCATTCTTTTCAATAACCTCCATGCCTGTATCGCTGACCTTGATATAGACACTTCTACGATCATTTTCTTGAATTACACGTTCAATCCACTGATTCTTTTCTAGACTACGCATCATTTGTGATACGGCAGCTGGTGTTACATTGAAATATGTGCTAATATCGCTCATCTTCATTAAGTTACCGCCTTGTACGATACAATCCAGAATCATTAGATCACGATTTCTTATGCCATGATGTTCTTCAAAAGCAGAAAACCGGACGCTTTCTCTACGCATCATGTAGAACATGTGATAAAGTCTTCGGACAATCTCCATTTCATCCATTACAACACTTCCTCTCCGATAGTTAAGTTACTTAACAATTAACTATGTTAACTATTATAGTAAGTTTTTTTCATATGTCAACACATTTACTTCACTTCACATTTTTTTCACATGGTTAGCATTCCCCAAATATAATTGCCCATAATGTTAATTGCTACAACAACAAAAAAAAGATGCGATTTCTCACATCTTACACTTCACTATCTTCTTTTGGTTGTGCAGCTTCTATGGTCTTAAGAAACCCAACTGCTTTTTCAACAAAGTACATCTTACTACCATGATTGTTTACATAACGGAAATGATTTTCTGCTTCTTCGAAATCACGATTTACAAAAGCAATCAATCCTAAATAGTAATGAGAATCAACTTTCTGGAATTCGTATATAGAAGTCTTGAGTGCTTCTTCATAATATGTTCTTGTTTTCCCAAAGTCTTGATTCATTAAATCTAATTTATTCTGTATTCCCTGAATGCATTGTGTACGCATAAGTCCCATAGGTCCATTTTGCATACGCACACTGCTTTTTTCACATTCATCCAATTGAAATTTCACCATACTCTCATCACCTAATTGATAATACGCATAGGACATAACGGAGTAATAAGGAAACATCATCGCATTTTTATTACGTTCACATGTTACCATAACATCTGCCGCTAAATGAGGATCGTTTAAATAAATCATACATTGTGCTAAGTATTGTGGTAAAGGAAAGCTTTTCTTCT
>JAVWJF010000149.1:0-6290 GCA_036639195.1 Longicatena sp. | reverse complement strand
AACAAGCAAAAGCATCAAAAATTGATGAGAAAGATCTAACGATGTATTATGATATGCAGTGCCCATATGTTTATCAAACAATTGAAAAGATAAAAGCATATTGTGAACAAGAAAACATCCCTTTGCGTCTACAATGTATTGATACCTTGGAAAAAGCTAAGCAATTACCTTGTGCGTTTAATAATTTCGCAGTCTTCTATAATGGTATTTTTGAAACTGTGAATTTATTAGATATATCATCTTTAGAAAAAATAACAAAACGGAAGGACTTAACATTGTAACTTAAAACATAGATTTATTTAAAACGCTTCATTTTACAATATTTCAATTTATTCGATCTACTTATGATATACTATATATATTGGGGTGGAGGAGAATAAAATGATAAAACTATATTTAAAGGGGAAGGAAGTTCCAAATTATAAAGATTGGTCTCTTTTTAATAATGCAGATAATGACCAAATTATTTTATCAGTTGAATATCATTCAGGGAAAAAGTTTGCATTATCATTTGACCAGTGTAGAGTTTTTCCGTGTTATGAAGTCAGTGGAGATTTGCTTTTTTATAAAAATAGTAGATGTTCTAGACAGATAAAAAGTGCACTAGCCGTTGGAGAGAAATATTTAATTGTAAAATATTCAAATTCGGATAAACCATATATATTGAATTTGAAGGATGCGCATATAAGCGAATCATCAGATATTTCATCAGATGATGTGTATGGTTATTTTCGTGGTATTGCTACTGAAAGAGTATCAATCGCAGTTGGTGAAAATAAATTAATTGCAGAAAATATTGATAGACAGTTTGACAAAGTTGTGGCTTTTAAAGATTCTGCTTTGCAAGCATATTTAACAAAGGATGTTGCTAAAAGAGAAGGATTATCTAGTTTGGTTTTTCCTTTTGGAATTAATGAATCACAATTAAAAGCTGTAACACAGGCTTTCAAATCACAAATTTCTGTGATAGAGGGGCCTCCAGGAACCGGAAAGACACAAACTATTCTAAATATCATCTCTAATATTATTGTAAATGGCGGCACCTGTGCAATCGTCTCTAACAATAATCCGGCAGTTGAAAATGTATATGAGAAACTTGAAAAAGTAAATCTTGATTTTTTGGTTGCAAAATTGGGTAATGACAAAAATAAAAAACTGTTCTTCGACTCTATCAAGTATGAAAAACCAAAAGACTATAATTCTGTGAGTATACAGCAAATAGATTCAAGTTTAAAAACTCTAACGAAATATTTAAAAGTGAAAAATGAGTATTCTCAAATCATCAGTTAAATAGATTAAATTTAAATTGAAAAGAAATATTTGGAATATTGGTACAACGACTCCATAACAAATGAATTTACAATGACAATGAAAAAACAGTCCTCAGCTAAATCGATCGAGTTACTTACATATTTACGTTCGTTACCAGAAAGTTCATTGACTTTTCTGAATAAAATAAAGCTGCTGGTAAGTTATAGAATAATCAAAAGTGATTTTTTAAATGTAAGTGACGAGAGATTACTTTATATATTTAGACTACAACTGAATTTTTATAATAGTTTATTAAAAGAAAAAAAAGATGAGCAAAAATCATTAGAAAACTTATTAAAAAGCATACGATATGATGAAATATTAGAAAATTTAAAAAAGGATTCATTAGATTTCCTATATGGTTATATTGATAATCAAATGCCTAATAAAGCTACTAGTTTTACAGATAAAAATTATAGGAAAGAGTTCGATAGCTTTACAAAAGCTTTTCCTGTTATTGGAAGTAGTACGCACTCACTTTTGAATTCTATCGCTGATGGAGCTCTATTAGATTATGTAATTATAGATGAGGCTTCTCAACAAGATTTAGTACCAGGAATATTATGTTTTGCATGTGCGCGAAATGTGATAGTTGTGGGAGATAGAAAACAGCTTCCACACATTCCTACACCGTCCAAATTGAAATGTCCAAATGAATTATATGATTGTGAAAAATACAGCCTTTTAGATTCTATATGTGAAATATTTGAAAATGATATACCAAGAACACTATTAAAAGAACATTATAGATGTCATCCGAAAATTATTAAATTCTGTAATAAGCAATTCTATGACAATCAATTAATTCCAATGACGATAGATAAAGGAGAAGATGCTTTAACACTTGTTATCACAGCCTTAGGAAATCATATGCGACATAACGCTAATTTAAGAGAAATTGAGTCTATCCAAAAAACTCATAAACTTGCAGGCTACCTCAGTGACGATAAAGGCTTTATATCTCCATATAATGCACAGATCAAATTGGCGCATAAATTATTGTCACCAGAAATAAAAAAAGACACGATTCATAAGTTTCAAGGAAGAGAGTGCAGTGAAATAATATTTTCTACGGTACTTGATAAGAAAGTCTGTAGCAGAGCTCAAATAGATTTTGTGGACAATGCATCACTAATCAATGTTGCTGTTTCTCGAGCAATTCATAAGTTTACTCTTGTTACAGGAAATAATGTATTTGCAGATAATAATAAATATATTGCTGCACTAGTTCGTTATATGAAATATTATGCAAATGATCATGATATTTTTGATAGTCCAGTAATCTCAGCATTTGATTTGCTTTATAGTGAGTATGACAAATCGTTAAGTAAACTTCAATCCAAATTACGAAAGGGAGATTCAACCTATAAATCTGAACAAATAGTTGCAGCGATACTTAGGGATATTTTAGAACAAGAAGAGTTTACATCTTTAGTAGCCTATAAACAAATCTATTTAAAACAGTTAGTAAAGATAGATAATGAAGTATTTACCAGCAGAGAAACAAGTTTTATAAATAAAGGAGCCAGTTGTGATTTTGTCATTTACTTTAAAACAGGAAAGAATCCTATTTCTGTAATTGAAGTAGATGGAGGTTACCATGATTTACCAAAGCAACAAGAACGAGACATGCTAAAGAATAGCATATTAGGGAAAGCTAATATTCCTTTATTGAGATTGCCGACAACAGCCAGTGATATCGAACTGAAGATTATACAACATTTAAGAAATTGTATAAAAGATTCTGTAGATGAAATCGAACTAGGGAATTTTGATGAAGAATAAGTAGAAGAACTTTGTGTTATATCTTGAAGATAGCTATATAGATAGAAAAAAATCATCACCTTCGTATGATGGTTTTTTTTGTATAAGGGTATCAAATATATTCAACGATTATTTTTATTATATAGTTGACACAGTTACTACTACGTGATACTATATACCTGTAGTAAGTAATACTTAATACCTACTGCGAAGATTAGGGGTGAGTTGTATGGATAATTTAACAGAGATGTTAAAAGGTGTATTAGAAGGCTGTGTTTTAGAAATCATTCGTCATCATGAGACGTATGGTTATGAGATCACACGTAAATTGAATGCTTTAGGATTTAGCGATGTAGTAGATGGAACAGTGTATACTATTTTGGTAAGACTTGAAAAAAACAAATTAGTAGATATTACAAAGAAACCATCAGATATGGGACCTCCCCGTAAATTTTTTAAACTGAATGAAGCTGGAGAAAAAGAAATCGCTTCTTTTTGGCAAAAATGGGAGTTTGTCGCATCAAGGATTAACCACTTAAAGGAGGGTGAAGACAATGCATGAATTTTTTGACAACTATTTCAATATCCGTAAAATGATAGAGAGTAAACGTGAATATAAAGAAACGATGGCAAGAGTAAAGAAACTACCTGAAGATTATCAGTATGTCTTTAAGAAGATACAATCGCATATGTGGAATTTTGCCTCAGGCGCAGGATATGACATAATGGCAATCCACAACGATTTGATCGGGTTGTTTGAAGAAAGTGCCGCAAATGGAAGAGATGTATTAGAAGTTACTGGAGATGATGTTGCGTCTTTTTGTGAAGAGTTATTACGCAATGCATCTACGTATACAGAAGATTGGCGTACAAAATTAAACCGTGATATTCATCAAAAGTTGAAAAGATAAAATACAAGGAAAGAGATGTAAACATTGTATGGAGAATAAAACAAAATGGTTATTGTGCCCAATATGCAAAAACAAAACACGCATTATGTTAAGGGAAGATACTGTGATGAAGAACTTTGTCTTGTATTGTCCAAAGTGTAGACAGGAACATCTTATCGATGTAAATAAAGGAAATATCAAAATATTAAAAGAGCCAGACGCAATGACGCAGAGCCAATCATTTTAAGAGTTATGAACTCGTTGATGATTGGCTCTTTGTGTTTATAAAGGAGAAAAAAGATGAAAGAAAAAATGATAGAAGTACAGGGTTTGAAGAAATCGTTCAAGCAGTTGGAAGTTTTAAAAGATGTTCATTTTGATGTGAAAAGAGGAGAGGTATTTGCGCTATTAGGGAGTAATGGAGCGGGTAAAACAACCTTGATTAAGATCTTATCAACGTTATTATCTGCGGATGGAGGTAAGGCAGTTGTTTGTGGATATGATGTTACAAGAGATGCGATGAAGGTGAAAGAAGTGATTAGTTTGACTGGTCAGTTTTCCGCAGTGGATGAGGTTTTAACGGGAAGAGAGAACTTGACATTGATTGCTCGACTTCGTCATATTCAAAATGTAAAAGAACAAGTAGAAAGTTTATTGATGAGATTTCAGTTAATGGATGCGGCAGATCGACGTGCTTCCACATATTCAGGTGGTATGAAACGTCGTTTGGATATTGCGATGAGTTTATTAGGGGATCCTGAAGTGATTTTTCTGGATGAACCAACGACTGGATTAGATCCAGAGGCACGGATGGACGTATACAAAGAAATAAAGGAGATGTCCGATAAAGGTGTCACGGTGTTTTTGACTACACAATATTTAGAGGAGGCAGAGCAATTGGCAGATCGAATTGCGATTTTACATGAAGGAAGAATTTTACTATGTGGAACCCTTGATGAATTAAAGAAACAATTACCACAAGCAAAAGTAGAATACGTTGTAAAACAACCAAGTTTGGAAGATATCTTTTTATCTGTTATCAAAGCAAAGGAGAGTAAGTAAATATGAAACATACAAGCTATTATTTTATAAGTGATATGGTGGTCATGTTGCAACGTTCTTTACATCATATCTTTCGAAGTCTTGATACGATCATCACAGTAACACTAACACCAGTTGCGATTATGTTGTTGTTTGTGTATGTGTTTGGTGGCGCAATGGCCGCAACTATGACAAGTGCTGAATTTACAACCTATATGTTGCCTGGAGTGATGTTGATGTCCATTGCAGGAGGTGTTGCATATACTGCTCTTCGCTTGTTTACGGATATAAAGAGTGGTATCTTTGATCGTTTTCACTCCATGCCTATTTCAGGATTTGCCCCTCTTTGGGGACATGTTCTTACTTCCTTGGTATCCAATCTGCTATCTCTTGCGGTGATTATGGTGGTTGCTTTATGTATGGGATTTCGTTCCTCCGCAAGTATTTTACAATGGTTCGCTATTTTGGGGATTCTAATCTTATTTACGCTTTCTTTGACTTGGGTAGCAGTTGTCGCTGGGTTAAAAGCAAAGTCACCTGATGGGGCGAGTGCTTTCTCCTATATTCTAGTATATTTACCATTCCTTAGTTCTGCATTTGTTCCTACAGAATCTATGCCACATGCTTTAAGGATATTTGCACAACATCAGCCAGTGACAGCAATCGTAGATAGTATAAGAGGATTGTTCGCAAACCAAGCGGTTGGTAATGAACTATGGGTTGCTTTATCATGGTGTTTGGGAATCTTAATCGTTGCGTTTTTATTCGCCATGAGAATCTATCGACAAAGATCTTGTGATTAAATAAGAATCAGGGTGTTGGAAATAAACGTTTTTTTAGAATGATATACAGGTAGTTTATTGGAACAGCTGGGATGGGAGATATCCATGTGATTTGTCTGTTTTTAACACAAAAATCATATTTGTGAACATTCTACTCTAGAATTCATGGAATAATTACACTTTTTTTACTCCTCTTTTACAAAACATGAACGCACTTCCTTTATGATAATTGTGTGCTTAGCACATTAGGTAAACTATAAAAGGAGAACATATGAAAAAAGGTAGTAAGTTTTTAATGAGTGCCCTATTGGGGATGACACTGCTTGCAGGATGTAGCAGTGGAGGTGAAGAAACAAAGGACATTACGATCGCATTCCTTCCAAATGAAAAAACACCAGAGAGAAGTGAAGAAGCATTCGCTATGTTAGAAGAAGAAGTAAAAGCAGCATTAGGGGATAATTACAATGTAAAGGTATCTGTCTTAGATGATTATGCCGCAGTT
>JAVWJF010000148.1:0-6343 GCA_036639195.1 Longicatena sp. | reverse complement strand
AGTAATTAAACTGATTGCGAAAGATACCATTGAAGAAAAGATCATGCATCTACAAGAGTTAAAACAAGATTTAAGTGATTCTATCATTCACCAAAATGAAGGTATTATTACGCGTATGAACGCAGATGAAATATTAAATCTATTCGAATAACAAGCCAATACTTCTTAGTATTGGTTTTTTACACATAATTTTGCGTAAGATACATACATAAAGAATAGGTGAACTTATGAAAAAAAATCTGCTATTCTATAATTCATTAAACTATCCATATGATATTGATGCCTCTATGGTTTATTCTCTTTGTAATAAACACCCCTATCCTCATCCTGTACTATGTTCTTTTATTTCATATTATAAAGATGTGATCAAGATTCGCATCACTTCAAACCAACAAGAATGTTGTCCTTCCCTTCTTCCACTCTTTTTAAAAATGAGTTTATTATCACAAAAAGATAGTGGGTTATTACGTAGCTATCCCTTTAATTTCCAAGCCGTTTTCTTTGTAGGAAAACATACTTTTTCACATCCTTATGCACATCTTCCATTTCAAAAGATCCCTTGTATTGATCGTGTCGTATTACATGATAAGATAAAACTTTGTATGCCACCTTATGAAGAACTTCCCATTCATAAAAGGACAAGTTTTATCTATCGTGATATTAGTATGGATGCCTCTGATTATGTATCAATTAGTATTCAAATCACACACAAACAAGGGATGATATTCTTATCAAAACAATGTGCTTCATTGGCTATTCCTTTGTTTCGTATGTACCATACGACCACCCCTTCCATTCATCAAGATTTTTTACTGATTTTTGGATTAAAAGATCAAAACACTTGTATGGAATACTATGTGGATGAAACCAATGATATGTACATTGGACTAGCAAAGGGAGATGAACGCATTCATCATTTCCTACATTTAAAACACATGCTTCTTACCTTATATAATGCACTTTGTATTCACCAACATGACCTACCTATTCATGCCTCTATGATAGAATTCTTTTATCAAAAAAAACAATATGGCTTTTTATTTGCGGGAGAAAGATTTAGCGGAAAGTCTGAAATGTTAGATGCATGCGTACAAGTACTAAAAAAACAAAACTTACAATATCAAGTCTTGTTTGATGATTTTGGAACGCTTCATTATCTTGATAATGAAATTGTTTCAACTGCCATTGAAATAGGTGCCTGTAAAGCATTGAGTGTACCTCCATTTCAAGATATATTTACGAGTTATCATGATGGTATTCTTTTAGAGGAAGATACTACCCAATATCATTTTGTACTTCCGCTTGTTTCTTTTGAAGATACCATTCACTTTCATAGAGTTACACACTTTTTCTATTTAGATGATACAAAAAGAGCTGCATTTCAAGAACCTTTAGAATCCATGAATGATGTAAAACGTTCCTTCTTTTACAATGCTTTTGGGTGCACACAGGAAAGTCAACTCATCCATGATTTAATAGAAGAATTCATTACAATGATCTTTGTATCAAATATTCCACTGTATCCTCTATACACACGTGCGACTCCTTTTCAAAGACAAACAGTTTATAAGCGCTTAGCAAAGGAAATATTCCAGAAAATACTTGGATAAACATTGCTTAATTATGGGCTACAAGCTATACTTATAGTAGTAAATTTAGCGGAGGATCAGACATGGAAACGAAAGAAATCATTGATGAACTTGGGATGAAGCGTTCACTTACACGTATCACCCATGAAATCATTGAGCATAATAAAGGTATCAAAGATGTCGTATTGATCGGCATTAAGACACGTGGTGAGATTTTGGCAAATCGTTTGCGGGATAATATCTTACTTGTGGAGAATTATGAAGTGCCTTGTTATGCGCTGGATGTCTCACATTGGCGCGATGACAAAGAAACAACAACACCAATTCCAGAAATGGAATTGCCTGTAAAAGACAAACATGTCATTCTAGTTGATGATGTGTTGTTTAAAGGTAGAACGGTGCGTGCTGCCATGGATGCGATTATGCACTTTGGACGTGCAAAGGAAATTCAATTGGCGGTTTTAGTAGATCGCGGGCATCGTGAACTTCCTATTCGTGCAGACTATATTGGAAAGAATATACCAAGTTCGCTACAAGAAGTGATTCGTGTAAAAGTTAAGGAAATAGATGATATAGATGGTATCTATATCAGTAAATAAAGGTGGAAAAAATGGAAAAAGAATATGTATTGAAGTTTGCGAAAGAGTTATTATCAATTGATTCTCCTACAGGATTTTGTGATAAAGCAATACGCTTTGTGGAGAGTACAGTTACAGAATTAGGATATCCATGTAAAAGAACACAAAAAGGAAATTTACTTATCTATGTAGATGGTAAGGATACGTCTAAAACAGTGGGTCTATGTGCGCATTGTGATACCTTAGGTTTGATGGTTCGCTCTATCAAAGACGATGGTAAACTTGCCTTAACTAATATTGGTGGACCTATCATTCCTACATTGGATGCAGAGTACTGTCGTATACATACAAGAGATAACAAAACTTATACAGGTACAATCTTATCTACTTCTCCTGCCTCTCATGTGTATAAGGATGCGTCTAGTAAGGCTCGTGAGATTGCAGAGATGGAAGTACGCATTGATGAAGTCGTAAAAAACAAGGCAGATGTGGAAGCATTGGGTATACAAAATGGTGATTTTGTAGCGATTGATCCAAAGGTTCAAATTACAGAAAGTGGGTTTATCAAATCACGCTTTTTGGATGATAAAATAAGTGTTGCGATTCTTGTGGGTGTGTTAAAAGAGCTAAAAGATAAGAATATAACACCAGCACATAATGCTATCTTTATGATGAGTACATATGAAGAAGTAGGACATGGAATGTCTTATATTCCAGAAGAAATTAGTGAACTTCTTGCGGTGGATATGGGATGTATCGGTTTAGACTTAGCATGCAGCGAATATGATGTTAGTATTTGTGCAAAAGATTCTAGTGGACCTTACGATTATGAATTTACCAATCGTTTGATTTCTTTGGCAAAACAAGAACAGCTTAGTTATGCTGTGGATATCTATCCGATGTATGGCTCTGATGTAAGTGCGGCAAGAAGTGGTGGAAATGATATCAAGGGAGCTTTGATTGGTCCTGGTGTTCATGCTTCACATGGAATGGAAAGAACACACATTGATGGAGTACTTCATACGATGAAGTTGATTCTTGCCTATATAAAATAATGAAATGAAGCGATTATGCTTCATTTTTTTCATGTTTTTAAGTACTCTATCATATACTGTGCTGAGGTGAGCCTTATGTTTTTACACACATTTTTACTTGTATTTATTGCCGAGATGGCTGATAAAACCCAGTTTATGATTATGGCACTTACCAATCGTTTTCGTATTAAGACTATTCTTATGGGAATGATTAGTGGAATTATTATAATCGCGGGATTATCCGTATTAGCTGGAGATATCATTGGTGATTTTGTTCCTGTGAAGGTTATTAAAATCTGTGGTGGGGTTATGTTTTTATTGTTTGGGCTATGGAATTTACGCAAAGGAAAAGATGAAGAGAGTCATCATAAGGTTGGTATGAAACTACCAATTATTTCGATTGCGTTATCTTTTATATTGGCAGAATTAGGAGATAAGACACAACTTGCGACAGTTGCATTGGCAGCGGATCATATGCAAGACCATCTGGCAATCTTCGCAGGTTCTGCAATTGGTTTGATACTGGCGAATATTGTTGGAATCTTTGCGGGAAAATTCATTTTTTCCAAACTTCCTGAGGATCGCGTAAAACTTATATCATCTTGTATTTTCTTCTTCTTTGGTTCTACTACATTATTTGAGGCAATCCCTGGTACTCTTTGGTTATATGCTAGTTATAGTATCCTGCTTACCCTAACTGCCTATGTTATTTATACCTATTCACGTCGTGTAAGAATTTGATGTTCCCACGAATACAATCTTCCTTTTTGTGATATAATATCCATATCGCTACAAAGAGAAAGAGGGAATATAACATGCATGAATGGTCACTAGATATACTCTATAAAGGGTATGATGATACTTGCTTTCAATCAGATATGAAAGCATTAGAAAAAAATGTAGATGCGTACAATGAGTTGGCAAAGCATATACATGAAAAAACAGAATTAGAAGCGTGTAAAGAAATTGTAAAGCTACAAGAACAAAATAAACTTGTCCTTAGTAAACTCTATGCGTATGGAAACTTAAAACAATCAACAGACACAACAGACTCTGAAACGATTGCTTATTTGGAACAGATTACTCGTCTTGTGACAAAATTAAGTAAAGCAAATTCTATTTTTGAATCTTTTATTGCGCAGGTGAAGAATTTAGATACGTATATAAAAGAAGACGAATTTCTAAAAGAATACGCATTTTACTTAAAAGAAATCCAAGAGAACGGTAAATATTTACTAAGTGATGATGTAGAAGAAGTAATTACAAAATTGAATATGAGTGGAGGCAGTGGTTGGGAAAGCCTACAAAGCTATTTAACAAGCACCTTGAAAGTAGAGTATCAAGGAGAAACAATCACCTTACCTCAAATACGTAATCTTGCATATGATGCGGATAAACAAGTACGTAAAAGTGCTTATGAGGCGGAACTTAAATCTTACGATAAAATTAAAGATGCCATTGCGTTCTCTTTAAACAACATCAAGTCTCAATTTCAAACAGTTTGTGATCTACGTGGATTTGAAAGTCCTTTGGATATGACCTTATATCAAGCAAGAATGAAAAAAGAAACATTAGATGCGATGTTAGAGGCTATGGAGGAATACATGCCTTTATTTCAAACCTATTTAAAAAGAAAAGCAAAATTGTTAGGATATGAACATGGACTACCTTGGTATGAACTATTTGCACCTCTAGCAACTACAAGTACAACATATTCTATTGATGAAGCAAAAGAATACTTAGTAACGCACTTTAAACCATTTGCTCAGGATATGGCAGATATGATACAAACTGCATTCGATGAACAATGGATTGATTTTTATCCAAAGAATGGTAAAGTTGGTGGAGCTTTTTGTTACAATTTACCATTTGTCAAACAAAGTCGTGTGCTAACAAATTATGATGGTGGTTTAGGAGATATAGTTACACTTGCCCATGAACTTGGACACGCCTATCATGGAATGATGATACAAGATCATCATTTGCTAAATACAACGTATTCTATGCCAGTAGCGGAAACCGCATCAATCTTTAATGAAAACATTATTATGAATGCGATTATTAAGGATGCTCAAGGTGAAGAAAAAATAGCCTTATTGGAAAATCAACTACAGGAATTAACACAAATCATGTGTGATATTTATTCAAGGTTCTTATTTGAAAAGGAAGTCTTTGAACGTCGTACAAAAGGATTTATGTTTCCTGATGAATTAGAACAAATTATGTTAGACGCTCAGAAAAAAGCTTATGGAGATGGATTAGATCCTGCTTACTTACATCCATATATGTGGGTTTGTAAATCTCATTATTATTCTAGTGATTTAAGTTTCTACAACTTCCCTTACGCCTTTGGTGGATTATTCGCAAGAGGTTTGGTTTTGAAATATCAAGAAGAAGGTCCTTCTTTTGTAGATACGTATCGCAAGATGCTAAAAGCTACCACTGTATCTTCTGTAGAAGATGTAGCACGTATTGCCCATATTGACTTAACGGACAAGGGATTCTGGATAGATTGTTTAAAGACATGTGAAAAAAACGTACAAGAGTTTTTAGAACTTACAAAATAAAAACAATGATATTGTAAAATCAAGTAAACGTATCAACAAGCAAAAGGTATGAATTCCTATATTTTTTAGGAGTTCTGCCTTTTTTTGTAGTGGACACCATAAATGTACTCACCTAAAGATTCACAACGTTCTCGTGATTAGGGTTA
The DNA here is from genome assembly GCA_036639195.1 of Longicatena sp. GTDB lineage: Bacteria > Bacillota_I > Bacilli_A > Erysipelotrichales > Erysipelotrichaceae > JAVWJF01. The sequence continues at coordinate 429 of JAVWJF010000148.1, read as the reverse complement.
TAGCACCTTGTATAATCCCCCATCCATTTAACACTATCATCTACTCTAGTAACCTTGCGAATGTAATTCTAGCATGCTATAATCTGCTTAACAAAGATATTTAATAGGCAATGGAAAGGAAACAAGAAACAGGGGAGAGGATGAAACTCATGATAATTTAGAATGTGAAAGCAAATTAAGCAGCATACTTAATTTTTCAACGAAAGGAAAATAATGCCATGAAAAAATTATGTATTATCATTTTATGTTTGAGTTTTCTTTATGGATGTCAAAACAAACCATTAACTCCAGATACTTTCAAAGAGTCTTCAGAAATATTTATTTTTCACAAGAATATTAACGACTTTTCTGATTCATTGCCGAATGAAAATCAACATTTCACATTTGAAAAACTAGAAAAACAAGATGCACAATTTATTATGACTTATC
>JAVWJF010000147.1:0-6369 GCA_036639195.1 Longicatena sp. | reverse complement strand
TGGTAAAACTTTTCAAAAAGTTCTATCGCGATTCTTTAGGTGAAGAATTTCCAAGTGATCCTAAAGAACAATTGTATCGTTCCATTGAGGCAGTGTTCCGTTCATGGAATAATCAAAGAGCGATTTTCTATCGTAAGATGAATGATATTCCAGGTAGTTGGGGAACCGCTGTTAATGTACAAATGATGGTATTTGGAAATATGGGTGATGATTGTGGTACAGGTGTTGCCTTCACAAGAAATCCAAGTACTGGTGAAAATAAACTATATGGTGAATTCTTAATGAATGCACAAGGTGAAGACGTTGTTGCGGGTATTCGTACACCAAACACAATTGATAAATTAAAAGAGATTGCACCTGATGCATATCAAAGATTTACAGAAATTTGTACTGCACTTGAAAAACATTACAAAAATATGCAGGATATGGAATTTACAATTGAAAAAGGAAACTTATTCATGTTGCAAACACGTAATGGGAAACGTACTGCAGCATCTGCATTAAAAATTGCTTGTGATATGTTTGATGAAGGCATGATTACAAAAGAAGAAGCCTTGATGATGGTAGAACCAAAACAGTTAGATTCTTTATTACATCCACGTTTTGAAGATGCGGATTTAAAGAGTGCGAAACCAATTGCTTCCGCATTACCTGCATCTCCTGGAGCAGCTTGTGGACAAATCGTGTTTACTGCTGAAGAAGCAATTAAAGAAACATCCTTAGGACACAAAGTAATCCTTGTTCGTTTGGAAACATCTCCTGAAGATATTGAAGGTATGCATGTTTCAGAAGGAATCCTTACCGTACGTGGTGGTATGACAAGTCATGCTGCAGTAGTTGCTCGTGGTATGGGTGCTTGTTGTGTATCTGGCTGTGGTGATATTAAAATTAATGATGCTGGAGCATATTTTGAAGTAGGTGGAGTTCGTTATCATAAAGGCGATTTCATTTCTTTAGATGGTTCTACTGGTAATATTTATGGACGTGAAATTAAAACCGTTCCTGCAGAAATTTCTGGTGACTTTGAACGTTTCATGGCTTGGGCAGATGAAGTTCGTACATTGAAAGTTAGAACCAATGCAGATACACCAAAAGATGCTGCACAAGCGGTTTCCTTTGGAGCTGAGGGTATTGGTTTGGTACGTACAGAACATATGTTCTTTGAAGGTGATCGAATTAAGGCAGTACGTGAAATGATCGTTTCAAAAACAGAAGGACAACGTCGTAAAGCACTTGCGAAATTATTGCCAATGCAACGTGGGGACTTTGAAGGTATCTATGAGGCAATGAATGGTCTACCAGTAACGATTCGTTACTTAGACCCACCTCTACATGAATTCCTTCCAACAAGTTCATATGATATTGCACAGTTGGCAAAAGATATGCAAATTGATTTAGATGAATTACGAAGTGTTATCATGAGTCTTCATGAGTTCAATCCAATGATGGGACATCGTGGATGTCGTTTAGCAATTTCTTATCCTGAAATTGCGGAAATGCAAACAACTGCAGTTATTGAAGCTGCAATTAATGTAAATAAAAAACATCCAGATTGGAAAATTGAACCTGAAATTATGATCCCATTAGTTGGCGATAAAGCAGAGTTGAAATTTGTGAAAGATGTGGTTGTTCGTACAGCAGAAGAAGTATTAAAAAAAGAAAATGCTACGTTAACATATCATGTGGGAACTATGATTGAAATTCCTCGTGCTGCATTGTTAGCTGATGAAATCGCAGAAGAAGCTGAATTCTTCAGTTTCGGTACAAATGACTTAACACAGATGACATTTGGATTCTCCAGAGATGATGCTGGTGGATTCTTGAATGATTACTATGAAAAGAAAATCTTCGAACAAGACCCATTTGCTAGAGTTGACCAAAAAGGTGTTGGTAGACTTATTAAAATGGCTGTTGAAGGTGGACGTAGCACAAACCCTAATATCAAATTAGGAATTTGTGGAGAACATGGAGGAGATCCAAGTTCTATTGATTTCTGTCACCGTATGGGATTGTCCTATGTTTCTTGTAGTCCATTCCGTGTACCAATCGCAAGACTTGCGGCAGCACAAGCGGCAATTCAACATAAGTAAACTTCATTAAATAAAGGTGTTCATTTCTATTTCCTATAGAAGAACACCTTTTCCTTGTAAAGAGTGCGGAATTTTATTCTTACATTATAAATTGTGATATAATATAAAAAAGGTGGTGCAATTTATGGGAGTAAAGATATGGCGTGATGAGAATCTTTTTCAAACAACTGAAACCGTAAGTGTTGAGTGTTTGAAAGACGATAAAATGCAAGTTGTATTCTACACATTACTAGATAAGGAATGTATCAATATCGTTCCTGATGATTATCCAGTTACATCAACGATTCTTGTATTAGAAGGACATTTAAATGTTCATTCTACGGAGAAAAGTTTCGACTTGTATGCACATGATTCGATGATGTTAACCGATATCAATGAAAGTTATTATGCTGAGGCAGAAGGATTCTCCAAAATCATTGCCATTAGTAGCGAAGTAAATCAAGCCCCTCATGAAGATACAGTATTAAACGAAATGCTTACAATCGTGGAAGAGAAAGATACGTATACAAAAGGACATAGCAAACGTGTTTCACTTTACGCAAGAAGACTAGCCCTTGCTTATGAATCCACATATAATGTAGCTTCCTTAAGTGTTGCGGCATGTATGCATGACATTGGTAAAATCAATGTACCCATCACCATACTACAAAAACCAGGAAGATTAACAGATGAAGAATTTGATATCATCAAACTTCATCCGATGGACTCTTATACGATTCTAAAAGATAAACTAGGAGAACGTATTGCCCGTGCTGCTTTGCAACATCATGAACGTTTAGATGGCAGTGGTTATCCTTATGGACTAACAGCTGAACATATCAGTATGGACGCAAGAATAATCGCAGTTGCGGATGTATTCGATGCGATGACATGTAAACGAACCTATAATGAACCTCGAAATCCAATTGAGGTGGTGGCTTATTTAGAAGAACATCTTGACCAATACGATGCCGCAATTATCGCAGTACTTCGTAGAAAAGTAGAAAAGGGTGAAATGGACGATATTGTAACTGCGTTTACAGAAGCCTAGATAAATTTAATATATAAGAAAAGTGTCTTCATTCAAAAGAATGGAGGCATTTTTATTATCTTATTTTATATATGCTTATAAAGCATGGTATTCTATTTTATATAGGTATTGGATGTTTTTAGACACCTATCTTAAAATGGTAGTAAGAAAGGCAATTCATAATTTAGGATGCCTTTCATAGAAAAGATTGGAAACTATAAGGAGGGTCATTTATGAGAAAAGGAATGTTCATTGCTTTTTGTATGTGCCTACTTCTTGTCGCATGTGACGATAAGAAACAACTTACACTACCAACTCGTTCGAAGGATCAAACAAAGCTTAAAAAAGAGGCTGTACCAACAGAAACTGAAACAGTAGATGACAATGAAAAAGGAGAGGATGAAACATTGAAAGAGTTGTATATTACCATACATGAACAATCTTCAAAGATAAGTTTGTATGATAATCAAACTACAAAAGAACTTAAAGAAATATTGCCTATGAGTTTTTCAATGGAAGATTTACACCAAAATGAAAAATTCGTGTATTTGAATCAAAACTTTACAACAAATGCACAAGCCATATCACAAATTCAAAAAGGCGATGTGATGTTGTTTGGATCCAACTGTCTTGTAATATTTTATGAAAGCTTTCCAACTACTTTTCAATATACACCAATAGGAAGAATAGAAGATCTTAACGTATTGGATGAGATCGCAGGAAACACAGTTATTCAAGTACGTTTAGAAATGAGAGAATAAGGAGGAATTTTATGAAAATCGTAAAAGAAGCATATGTAAGTGGAGAAAGAGCATTGTTCAATAGTAAGGATATCACAATAGAACGCTCCATCTTTGCACATGGAGAATCACCATTAAAAGAAAGTCAGAATATTGAAATTATAGAAAGTATTTTTAAATGGAAATATCCATTATGGTATTGTAAGAACGTAAAAGTATTCAATACAACTTTGTTAGAAACGGCACGTTCCGGTATTTGGTATACAGATCATATTGAAATGATAAATTGTACATTGGATTCTCCTAAAACATTTCGACGTAGTAGCGATATTGTATTAACAAATGTACATATGGCAAATGCGCAGGAAACCTTGTGGAATTGTAATGACATTGAATTAAGAAATGTACATGCGCAAGGAGATTACTTTGGAATGAATAGTTCTGATATCTATGTAGATCATTTAGATTTAACTGGTAATTACAGCTTCGATGGTGGAAAGAATATTGAAGTTCATAACTCTGTATTATTATCCAAGGACGCTTTTTGGAACTGTGAGAATGTAGTGGTATATGATTCTACCATCATCGGAGAGTATTTGGGATGGAATTCAAAGAACATTACATTTATAAATTGTACGATTGAGAGCCTACAGGGGTTATGTTATATTGAGAACTTGAAAATGGTAAATTGTAAATTGATGAATACATCTTTAGCATTCGAGTATTGTACATTGGATGTTTCTATTACTTCTCATATCGACAGTATCAAAAACCCTATATCAGGAAGTATTCAAGCGAGTAGTATTGGAGAAGTAATTTTAGAAGAAGATAAAATAGATCCTTCCTTAACCCAAATACAATATCTTCAACATCCTATATTGGAATCTGGCAATAGACAAGCTAGTTGTGTTTGTTAGAGGGTATTGATATGAAATATGATTTTGATACCTTAAGTGATCGCACAAATACCGCATCTTTAAAGTGGGATGTAAAAGATGGAGAACTTCCAATGTGGGTAGCGGATATGGATTTTGAGGCAGCTCCTGAAATCGTAGAAGCTTTACAAAAAAGAGTAAATCATAAAATATTTGGATATTCTACAGTACCCATTTCATTCTATGAAAATATACAGAAGTGGTGGCTACAACAACATCAAATGCACTTTGAAACTAGCTGGATGATGTTTTGCACAGGGGTTGTACCTGCAATTTCATCAATCGTTCGTCACGTCACAAACATTGGAGATAATGTATTGATTCAATCTCCGGTATATAATATTTTCTATAATTCTATTGTGAACAATGGAAGGCATGTACTTTCAAGTGATTTAAAGTATGTGAATGGACAATATGAAATTGATTTTCATGATTTAGAAAGGAAACTATCAAATCCTCAAACAACATTAATGATTCTTTGTAATCCACACAATCCAATTGGAAAGGTGTGGGATAAAGAGACATTAGTTCGTATAGGAGCGTTGTGTGTAAAACATCATGTTCTTGTTGTATCAGATGAGGTACACTGTGATCTTGTTGCTTCAAAGATATCCTATACGCCATTTGCGAGTGCTGCCTTAGAAAATCAACAAAACTGCATCACTTGTGTAGCACCTAGCAAAGCCTTTAATCTTGCGGGACTTCAAACCTCTTGTATAATTATTTCTAATGAGCAATTGCGACATAAGGTATACCGTGGAATTCAAAGTGATGAAGTAGGTGAACCCAATAGCTTTGCGATAAGCGCAAGTAATGCGGCGTTTGAAAAGGGAAAGGATTGGTTAGTAGAGCTTTGTGAGTATATCGACTCTAACAAAAAAGAAGTACAATCTTATATCCAAGAAAAGTTACCTGAGCTACATGTTGTAGAGAGCGAGGCAACCTATCTGTTATGGATAGATTGTACTAAAATTTGTGAGGATGATGTAGCTTTGGTAGAACACATTCGAAAGCAAACAGGTTTATATCTGTCTTATGGTTCTATGTTTGGAGAAAATGGCAAAGGGTTTTTACGCATGAATATAGCTTGTCCTAAGATTCGATTAAACGAGGGCTTACAAAGACTTCAAGCGGGTATTGAAAGTTATAAAGCATCAACGTTCTTGTAGTTTAATGTTTCTCGTTAAAAGCATAACAACGGTTTTGTAGTTGTTTTAAGAATAACTCAGCGGGTTTTGAGAATATTTGATATTTCTTCCAGACAATGACTAAACCTGCTTCTAATGGTGGATAAAGTGGACGAAATACAAATTTACTTTGTTCATCTGTACTAATTAAATGATCCAAAGTGATGGCATATCCCATACCGCTTTCTACCATTTTACTTCCGTTGTAAATCAAATTATAGGTAGCGACGATGTTTAGGTTCTCATAGTGCTTTCCAATCCAAGAGGATAATTCATTATAACGTAAGGGTTGTCTAGACGCTATCAACGGTAAATCCCATAAATCACTTGGTTGAATGTATTCGTTGTTTGCTAGAGGACTGTCCTTTAACATTAAGACACCCCAAGTATCATTGAAAGGTAAGCGTA
>JAVWJF010000146.1:0-6376 GCA_036639195.1 Longicatena sp. | reverse complement strand
GACACGAACTTCACGTGTTACTTTTTTTTGATGTTCCTTTGATTCATAAGTAATTTCATATGTTCCAAGTTTGTGTGTGTTTAACGTGCTATTTACTTGTATATCATCACTATAGTCTGTTAAATGATAACGTGCCTTTACACCAGGATCTACAAAGGCAGTGTTTACTTCTATCTCCATTTGTTGTTTACCCTCAAGTTTTAGTAACGGTACAAACAATCCACTAAAACATAGAATTTTTATAAGCAGCGCAAATACAAAAACACCCACACATCCAACAAGAACATATATCCCTAAACGACAACGTTTACTCACAGCGTTCACCTCTCATTTCAATCTATGCCCTTCCTCTATAGAAAATGCTATGAGTATGTTATAATATTGGATATAAAGGTGTGACGAACGTGAAAAAATACTTATTTATTACAACTCCTATCATCATAGCGCTTCTCTTGTTATTGCGTTATTTCAATGTATTACAAGGCATATATGCAGAACCCGTCTTCATTTTATTGGTCGCATTGATATTGTCGATTGCATTTGCGTACATAGAGAGAAACGCCCAACATAATGCAGATGAAAAAGAAGTACATTATGATAATCTAGATATTACTAGATTTGCCTTGTCTATCGTTGTTGTACTAGTACATATGAGACCATTCCTTGGTTATAATGATCATTTAGATTTAGCATTTAATTACATCGTTGGAAGAATTTGTGTACCTCTGTTCTTTATAACTTCTGGTTATTTCGCCGCAAAAAAAGAACAGGAACGTCCTGGGTACATACGAAACTATATCAAAGGATCCTTAAAGTTCTATCTTGTTTGGAGTATTATTTATTTACCATTTGGAATAGAAGCGTTAGATACGCTAAACATACAATTACCTCCTGCAGCCTTCCCTTTAGCTATCCTTGTGGGATTCTTCTATACTGGTACCTTTTATCACCTTTGGTACTTTCCTGCGCTGTTACTCGCGATGATTGTCTTAAGAGGATGGATGAAGCGTTTCCCTATGAAACCATTATTGGTAATTTCGTTCCTTCTCTTACTCTTAGGCGCAACGGAAACATACTTTGGTTTTCTACCTGATCAGTTACAACACTTTCTATCTACATATTACTTCCAGATTTTCTATACAACCCGCAATTTCTTATTCTTTGGTTTGTTTTATGTTGCGCTTGGATATTACATCGGCACAAAAGAAAAAACCTATGTATCCTATGCTTTTTTAAAGCTCTTGTTGTGTTGTGTATTGTTAGTGGCAGAAGCCTTAATCCTACAAACCATCGATCGTTTAGATAGCAATATTTTATTATCTTGTATCCCATTGGTGTATTATCTCTTTATTACTCTCATTCACACAAAGCCATTCTTTAAAACAAAGAAAACAATTCCATATCGTGAATACTATAAGTATTATTATTTAGTACATCCTTTTGTAATATATTTTGCGACGATGGTATTCTTGCATTTTGATCGTTTTGAGGGTCATTATTGGATACAGATTGTCATTGTATTAACGAGTGTTCATCTATTATCTAAAGCAATCTTGATGTTAAAAAAGAAGTATCCCAGGGCTTTACGCCATCTGTGATACTTTTTCTTTTATATATTGAGCTACTCCATCATCTTCACAATTTCCACAAATTTCATACGCCTCTTTTTTTATTTCATCACATGCATTATGTACTGCGATGGTATATGGAAATTGTTGAAAGACTTCTAGATCATTATTGCTGTCTCCAAAATATAATAAGTCTTCCTCTGCTAGGTGTTGGTAAGATAGCACTCTTTGAAGCATAGAGGCTTTATTTACACCCTTTGCGGTTATCTCAATATTGTACGGCAAAGAAGAGGATACTTGTAAATGTTCAAACATGTGTAATTCATCCTTCGCTTGTCTAATAAATGCTAGATTTACACACATGGTTTCCATTTTTAAAATAGGTTCATGTATTTGTGTATAGCTATCCACAATATGAACAGGTTCCATGAAATACTCTCCCTGATAATCTGGATGATAATATGCTTTTACACAGTCCATCATACCTTGCAATTCTCCACTTCCATAAATTCCACGAGAGGTGAAGTAAAGACACGGTAAATGATGGTTTACTATGGTTTCTTCTATGTTCTTTATATATTCATCTTGCATCGGATATGATAAAATCTCATTTCCAAGAGCATCTACGTATAAAGCTCCGTTTAATAATATGGCTGGTACCTTTATATCTGTTGGAAAGGCACTTCGAAAATCCATATAGCTTCTTCCTGTACAAACTAGAAACAATATCTGTTTCTCTTCGAGTTCTTTTAACATCTCTCTTGTTTTCATACTCATGGTATTGTCTTCTAATAAAAGAGTGCCATCTAAATCACTTGCTATACATTTCATTTTAATAGTTCCTTTCTTTCAAAGAGGGAACGATACATCTTCGAATTGTTCTTTAATTGCACAACGCGTTTATATAACCATCTTGTTGTTATCCCCGTAAGACATGCAGATAATACGGTTCCAATACCGATGACTCCACCTAATAAGAAACCACAGAGAAAGAATACAATATCCAATGAAGTTCTTATCCATACATAGGATAATTTAAAACGTACAACAAAGAAATAGATAACCGCATCCACCATATTCATCCCACGTTCTACAGTTTGAAAGATCGCATAGGACATGCCAAAGCTTAACTGTGCAAGAATGATACATAAAAATCGTATAATGAAAGATTGTTCACTAAGATTCATAGGGATGATAAACACGTTGAAAAAATCAATTGCAAACCCTATTAACAAAGTATACAAAATAGAAGGCCAACCAATATAACGTCGATTTACCAACAATGCAAAAACTAAAAAGAAAATAGAAAATAATTGATCTGCTCTTCCTAAGGAAACATTTAACGTACGATGTAATCCATCCACAAACACATCAATGGTATCACTTCCTAATCCTACCTCTACAAACAACGCAACCCCAATCGCACATATACAAGTAGAAAATAGTGTTTCTACTACAACTACAGCATTCTTCTGAATCGTTTTCTTCATACAACCCCTTTCCAAAAAAGGGGAAGCTTTCGCTACACCCTTTTCTAATCATTATAATTGTTCACCATTTGTTTTGATGACTTCTTGATACCAATAGAAGGAATCTTTACGTAAACGTTTCTTTGTACCATTTCCTCGATCATCGATATCTACATAAATGTATCCATAACGTTTACTCATTTCGCCTTGTGAACAACTGATGATATCAATTGGACCCCAAGACGCATAACCAAATACATTTACACCATCTTTAATAGCTTCTTTCATAGCGCGTATATTTCCTTCTAAATAGGAAATACGATAATCATCATGTACTTTACCATCCACAACTTCATCAATTGCGCCAAGTCCATTTTCCGCGATAAACATAGGTACATGGTAGCGATCCCAATACTGATTCAAAGAATTACGGAATCCAAGAGGATCGATTGCCCATCCCCAAATGGATTTTTCTAAATAAGGATTGGGTTGTGGTTCTTTCATACCCGCTTTTGTTGTACGTGTAAAATAGTAAGAGAAGGATAAATAATCAGCTGTGTTTTCTTTTAACAGTTTCATATCTTCTTCTTTCATTTCGAAATCAATTTGATTCTCGTTAAAGAAACGTAGCGCATACTCTGGATAATATCCTCTTAATAAAACATCACTATAGAAATATACACCCATTTGATTAGCTTGTGTTGCTGCGAACACATCCTTTGGATCACAACTTGCTGGATAACTTGTATCATCCCCTGTCATCAATCCGATTTGCAGATTAGGATTGATTTCATGCGCGATTTTTGTAGCCATTGCACTTGCGATAAATTGATGATGAACACCTAGATATACATCACTCAAAGTATATCCCTCCATAAGTCCAAGAGAGGAGAATTCTCCCCATCCACCAAGGGAATTGATTTGATTGAATACAATCCAATATTTTACTTTGGATTGATATCGTTTAAATAGTACTTCGCAATATTTTACAAAGCATTCCATTACATAACGACTTTTGAATCCGTTATATTTCGTAACTAAATTCACTGGTATTTCATAATGAGAAATGGTCATAACTGGTTCTATACCAAGCGAAATCATTTCATCTAACAAATCATCATAGAATTGTAGACCTGCTTCATTGGGTTGTGTTTCTTCTCCTGTTGGAAAAATGCGTGTCCAGTTGAAGGACGTGCGGAAACACTTGAAACCCATTTCTTTCATAAGAGCCAAATCTTCTTTGTATGTATGATAGAAATCAATTGCGCTTCTTCTAGGATAGTATCCTACGCTATCTTGTAGTGCTTCATCAATTTCTTCTTTGGTATGTTTAAAGCCTACAATACTTGTACGACTATATTCTTCAGGTAAAATTTCGATATCTGCGATAGATGGACCTTTTCCATCTTCATTCCATGCACCTTCTGCTTGATTTGCCGCAATGGCTCCTCCCCATAAGAAATCCTTAGGGAAGCCGGTTGGAGTTTTTATCATAATTTGCCCACCTTTTCTTCTATTTTACGAATCATACGAATGATATGATTGGTCATATTCACTTCTGAATTGATGGTCATTAAGGTATCTTGTGCATGTGTAAAGAGTAAGGTTGTTTGTAGTTCCTCATCTTCTATCGTACTTTGAATCATATCCGTTTGTACTTTATGCGCAATCGTGATTTCATCTTTTGCTTCTTTTAGTTTCGCATTCACAGCATTTACATCAACACCATCTTCTGTATCATGTATCGCCTCATTTAATAAATTTCGACAGTTTCCGGCATGCAGAATCATCTGCATTGCCGCACTGTTTAGTTCTTCTGGTGTTACTTTTTTCATAGGAGTTCCCCCTTATACACTTTCTTCTATTTCTTCTCTATGTGCTGCTTTCTTCGCAGCTAGTTTTTCTTTCTTTTCTTGTTCAGCTCTTTCTTCTTCACAAACTTGCTTGTCGTAAATTTTGAAGAATGGATAATAGATCACCCAAGAAATCGCGAAGATTACCATAACAAGAATTGCTCCATTTAATGATTTTGTGACCATGTATCCAACAATTGGACTAGGTAAATACCAGAATCCAAATGTTTCTGCAGGAATTGGAGCCCAACCCCATGCTAAAGCCGCGTAAACTATCATTGGTGAGATTAATCCAATAATCCACATAGGAATCATTAACAATGGGTTAAAGGCGACTGGTGCACCGAAAATCAATGGTTCGTTGATATTACATAAAGAAGGCACAAATGTTGATTTTCCAATTACTCGTAATTTCTTTGATTTCGCAAGCACTAATAACATAACCGCAAGTGCTAAGGTAGTACCACCACCTCCAAGTAGGAATAAATTAGTGGTTTCACTTGTATGGATGAAGGTAGGTGCATTTCCTGCCGCAACTGCAGCCATGTTATCACCCATTCCTTGTAAACAAATTGCGGATGTAATTGGATAGATTACCCATGTAGAAATACCGAAGGTATATAAGAATGCATATCCAATGAAGTTTAGTAGAACAAATCCCCAGAAGGATTGTCCAATAGAAATAAATGGTGTGAATACTTCATAGATTACATCGAAGATACTAATCTTTAATGTGAATGTGAAGATAAATCCAATGACAAGACAGATTGTAATAGGAATCAAAGTATCAAACCATACCGTTATAAAGTCTGGTAATGCGCTATCTTCTTTAAAGAAAGAATGTTTTGCGAATTGATTCATCACAGCTCCAACAAATAGACCCGCTACAAGTGAAGCAATCATACCTCCAGTACCTAAGTTTGAGAATACAATTTGGATATTCCCAGCATCATCGAAGGTAGGATACACAATCATTAAGAAGAAGGCAATTCCTGCCATACCTGCTTGTTTTGCTGTTTTCTTGTGTTTTTTCTTCTCCATAATAGTAGATGGAATTAAGTATGCCAAGAAGATGGAAAGTAGTCCAAATGAGAAACTGCTCAACATCGAAATATCTGGCATTTGTGGTACAAAGTCTCTAATAATATTAAATACAGTCGCAAAGGAACCAATTAAGATAAGTGGCATTGCCGCAAGAATTGATTCTTGTACAGAGGCAAGCCATGGGTTTCTTGCAATTTTGTTCATCTTTGGCGCAAATACATCTGTCATCCAATTCATAAATGATTTCATAAAATTTCTCCTCTTTTATTTAAATGTCTAGTTCTTTTCTGATAGAGTTTAATACAGCCGCTCCATCCAATGATCCATAAGCATTTTCATCAATGATTCTTACTGGAACATCATAAGGATCTGCTATTTCCTCAAGGTCATGAAGCATATACTTTAAATGTGGTCCTACCAATAATAGATCGATTTCCTCAAT
>JAVWJF010000145.1:0-6384 GCA_036639195.1 Longicatena sp. | reverse complement strand
ATCTATGCTTAACGAGGATTAGTACAATGTCCTTTGTAGGAAAGGAAACATATTGTATTTTTAATATGTAAGCCCTTAACTTATAATTAAGGCATAGCTAGCTAGTGATGTAATTAGATCCTGCCGGATCAAAGGAGATGAATCAAATGAGTAGAATAAGAATTCTCGTTGCTTGTGGAAGTGGAGTTGCAACTTCAACCCTTGCATCTCGCAGTGTAGCGGAGGTGTGCGAAACTTATCACATTGATGCAAGTATCGAGACATGCAGTATGAGTGGTGTGAAAGATGCTGCAGAATCAGCGGATGTTGTATTGACTACAAACAGGTATGACAAACCATTATCATGTCCTGTTATGAGTGTTACATCATTCATCACGGGATTGCGTGTGGACGCAACAAAACAAGCATTAGGGGAATTACTAGAAAAGATTGTATCTGAAAAACAACATTAAAAATTAAGAGGAGGAAACATTATTTATGAACTCATTTAGTGAGATTGTACAATCCATATTAAACGTAGGCGCAGTAGCATTGCTTCCAATTATGATTTTAGTATTAGGATTGTTCTTTAGGGTGAAATTCACAACGGCTTTAAAATCAGGGTTATTAGTAGGGATAGGTTTTCAAGGTTTAAAATTAGTCGTAAGCTTTTTGGTTACAACATTAACACCAGTCATTGAACATTATGTAGGTTCAGGCAAAGGGTTTACGATTGTCGATGTTGGTTGGGAAACATTATCGGCTGCAGCATGGGCAACACAATTTGCGGCATTGATTGTACCACTCGGTTTAATTCTTAACTTTGTATTGATTCGCTTGAAATGGATTAAGACATTAAACGTTGATATTTGGAATTACTGGCATATTTTAAAGTCTGCAGCTATCTTGAGCTTCGTGTTAGCATTTGCAGGAATTACAGGAGTACCAAACTTTGTGATTAGTATTGTCTTTGGTTTATTACTATCTGTAGCAATTGAATGGATTGGTGACAAGATTGCGCCATATTGGCAAAAGTATTTCGGTTTAGAAGGTACTACTTGTACAACTATTTTACAAATTTGTACCACTTTACCAATTTCAATCGCAGTGAACTGGATTATCAACAAGATTCCTGGAATTAATAAAATTGAATTATCTTATGATTCTATCAGTGAAAAAATTGGTGGTTTAAGTAATCCAACTATTGTAGGAGCTATTCTTGGAGCATTCTTAGCAATCATTACTGGACAGCCATTGAACATTGTTATTCAAGTAGCGGTAGGATTATCAGCAGTTATTACTTTAACACCACGTATGGTTGCGATGTTTATGGAAGGAATTAGCCCTATTTCACAAGCAGCAAGAGATTATATGATCCGTAAACTTGGTGAAGATGCTGACTTTAACATTGGTGTGGATATTGCTTTAGGTGTAGGGAACCAAACAGCTATTACCGTCGGAGCGTTGATGATTCCAATTAGTATCTTATTGGCGTTCATTCTTCCAGGAAATAAATTCTTCCCAGTTGCATTCTTCGGTTCATCACTTACCTATGCAATGGCAACGGTTTGTATGGTTTCAAAGGGGAACATCTTCCGTTCATTACTGATTGGTAGTGTGTATATGGTATTTACATACTTTGCATTTAACTTCACATCTGCATTATGTACGCAATTCGTTGCGAATTCAGGAGTTATGGCAATTAAAGATGGCGTTATGGTTACAGCAGGAGGTATGAACAACTTTATTGAGGTTATACTCGCAGCAATTTCCAACATGTTTGCGTAGAAAAATAGTATTAGGGAAAATAAAAAATACTATACATAGGAGGATAATAGAATGTTTGAAGGAATTATTACACCTATCGTTACACCATTTCATCGTGACGATCAACAAAGTATCAATTATGAAGCTACTAAGCAACTGATTGATCATTTGATTGATAAAGGTGTTACAGGGATATTTATATTAGGAAGCAACGGAGAATTTCATGTACTTGATGAAGATGAAAAAATTGCTTTTGCAAGATATGTAGTGGAAGTAGTAGATCATAGAGTGCCCGTATTTGCAGGAACAGGGGCTTGTTCTACAAGAGCGACCATTCGTTTATCAAAGAAAATGGAAGAAATAGGAGTCGATGCATTATCTGTAATTTCTCCATACTTTGTAAGTCCAAATGATGATGAACTTTATGAGCATTTCAAAGCAGTCGCACAAAGTGTTCAAGTACCAGTAATTCTTTATAATATACCAAGATTAACTGGTGTTAATTTGAGTGCTTCATTGGTAAAGCGTTTATCTGAAATTAAAAATATTGCAGGAATCAAAGATAGTAGTCGTGACTTAAATAATCTTCAAGGCTATATCGATGCGACAAAAGATACACAAATGTGTGTGTTGGTTGGTAGTGATTCTGTTATTACACAGGGATACCATATGGGGGCATCGGGGGCAATTGCAGGAATGAGTAATGTTATTACAGATGTACTTGTAAACTTGTTTAGAGCTTTAAAGGCGAAAGAGGAGGAAGAAGCTGCTTTTTACCAAAATGAAATAGAAGTTATTCGTAAGGTAAATGGGCTAGGTACCATGCCTGCAGTATTAAAGCGTTCTGTTGAACTAGCAGGCATTGCACAAGTAGGACCAGCTCGTTGTCCTGTACAAGAGGTTGATGAAGCAGTAGACGAAAAAATTAGAGAAATGTTGAGACATTATCAGTTAATGTAACACAGAAGTCTTAAGATTATTTCCATTAGGGATTGAAATAATTGAATAGAATGTGCAGGAGGAATGTTATGAAGATATTAGTCACATCAAATAGCTTTGGGAAATATAGTCAAGAACCATTAGAAAAGCTAAAGAGTGCTGGATATGAAGTTGTATTTAATCACTATCATCGAATGATGGAAGAAGATGAATTTATAAAAGAGCTAAAGGATGTAGATGCTGTTATATTGAGTACTGAAGTGGTAAGTAAAAAAGTTATTGATGCGTCTACAAAGCTGAAGATGATTTCTCGTTATGGTGTTGGTCTTGATAATGTGGACTTAGAATATTGTAAGGAAAAAGGAATCAAAGTCACGGTTACGAAAGGCGGAAACAGCAATGCAGTAGCGGAATATGCAATTGCTTTGATGTTTGCTGCAATGCGTGGAGTATGTATAAGTGCACAATGTGCAAAGCAAAACGTATGGAAGAAAATAACTGGTATGGATATCACTGGGAAAACTATTGGAATTGTTGGACTAGGGGCAATTGGTAAAGAAGTCGCAAAAAAATTATCTTCTTTTGAAACTACGATTCTTGCGTATGATACGTATTATGATGAAGCTTTTATGGAGAAGTATAGAATAAAAAAAGCTTCACTAGATAGCGTGATTAAAGAAGCAGATATCCTTACATTACATGCACCATCAAATGGAGATAAACCATTGTTATCAAAGGAAGAGTTTGCAATTATGAAAGAACATGTAGTATTAATCAATACTGCTCGTGCTTCTTTGATCGATCAAGATGCTCTGATGGAAGCTTTGGATAATAAAAAGGTGTATGCTGCAGCTCTTGATGTACATCCACATGAACCACAATTTGATGAACGCTTATTTGCATATGACAATGTGATTTTAACTCCACATAATGCAGCCATTTCAAGAGAAGCAACTGATAAAGCCTCCATGATGGCAGTGGATAATATCCTAGATTACTTTCATGCACATTCTTAAGATTTAGAATGCAAATGCAGGAGGAAAAACATATGATTATTGCACCATCTATTTTAAGCGCAGACTTTACACGTTTAAAAGAGCAGTTAAAAGAAGTTGAAAAAAGTAAAGCGAAGTGGATTCATTTTGATGTCATGGATGGACACTTTGTAAAGAATATGACATTTGGTCCAGATATTTTAAAGGCAGTAAAGAAATCTTGTGATTTATATACAGACGTTCATCTTGTGATATCTGATCCAGAATACTACGCTGATATATTTATTGATGCTGGAGCCGATGGAATCACGTTCCATTTGGATGCTATCAATGATGTAGAACGTAATTTAGCTTTGATACATCATATTAAGGAAAGAGGTGTTAATGTAGGTGTTACCCTTTATCCTGAAGCAGATGTAAATATGTATCTTCCTTATTTGGAAGAGGTTGATATTGCATTGGTAATGTCAATCAAACCAGGATTTGGAGGACAACTATTTAAAGAAGATGCGATTGAGCGTATCAAGTGGTTACATGAAAAACGAAAAGAACATCATTACAAATTCCTTATACAGGTTGATGGAGGCATCAACAAAGAAACTGGAGAACGTTGTGCACAGGCAGGTGCTGATGTCTTAGTAGCAGGAAGTTATGTATTTGGTAATAATATTGTACAAGCAGTGGATTCACTTGTCTTAAATCAGGCAAATGCTTAGAAGAGTTGAGGGAGATAATCGTTCTATTTTCCCTCTAACTCGTACTATGTAAAGGTTCATATATTAGATATAATAACACTATGTAATAACGTGGGAGGAAAGAATATGGATACAAACGTAATCGTTATCGAAGATTGTGTTGAGACATGGGAAGATGCCATACAACGTACAGCGAAGGAACTGTATAACAAGGGGTTTGTAAAGGAAGAGTTTGGTGAGCATTGTATTCTTCGGGAAAAAGTCTTTCCTACAGGATTGAATACAGAGATTCCAATCGCTATTCCACATACAGAATCAGAGTTTGTAAACGCATCTGCAATATGTTTTTTAAGGCTAAAAAAACCGGTGAATTTTATTAGCATGGAAGATAATGAACATGAAGTTCCAGCACAATATGTTTTGAATTTGGCAATCAAAGAAAGCAAGAAACAAGTGCCAATGCTTGCGAAAGTAATCGAAACATTCCAAGATACAAAATTTCTAAAGGAATTGGCAACGAAGGAATTACCTGAATTTGAAGTTTTATTGCGTAGTCGATTAGCAAAATAAGCATTCGTATAAAATGAATGTGTAGGAGGCGACATATGAACGATCGAAAAAGCGTCCTGATTACAACATTGCAAAATAGTAGAAAAGTTGAAGTTGAAACATTTTTAAATGACTTCAACATTTCTTCACGTACTTTGAAGAATGATATTGATGAACTCAATGAGGAATTAAGAGGGAATGAACTTCGAATTCAAAACAATTATATTGTAGTGAAGGATTATGAACGTTTTATGGAACATAGTAAAAAGATGTTAGAAAAAACGGATTTTTACTGTTACAAGATGTCAAAAAACGAAAGAACTTTAATCGAATCTGTTCTTATGCTCCTTTCTGCTGGATATATGACAGCAAATGATTTTTCTGCGCAACTCTCTTTAAGCAGAGGAACTATTTTGAATGATATGAACGCTTTAAGAAGTTTCCTTAAACCATATTCATTACGTCTTATATCAAGGACAAATCATGGATTTGCCATCAGTGGTGATGAGACAAAAATAAGGGCTTATTTGGATGAGGTGCTACATGTAGATGCTTCCAAAAGTAATGGCGCATATGGGATGTTAATGGAACACATCATAAGTGATGGAATGGATACGGATTACATTAGTAAAGAACTAATTCATCGTCTTGAACATAGTGATATTGTATTGCATGATGAAAGCTATCGCCAGATTTTAAATTATGTATTGGTTGTGTTGAAGCGTATAAAAATGGGGAAATTCTTACAAGGATTAGATAAAGCAGAAACCAATCCTATTTATCGAAAGTTTTTTGAGGATGTGGTATCACATTATGACACTTCCATAAAACTTACAGAAGGAGAAGTTCATGCTTTTCAACATAAGTTACTCAGTGTCACAAGACAAAAAGAAACCTATACAGAAATTGATGCACAAGCGAACGAACAAATAAAAATATCTGCTTTTGTATGGGATATTTGTAAGCGACTCGATATATTAGAACAATTCGGATACGATAATTATCGTGTTCTTTATAGTCATATTGTATCAACTATCTATCATTTAAAATCAAATATGGTAAATCAGAAGAATCCTTTATATGAAGAACTTGAACAAATGTATCCTCATATTTTTAATTGTATAGAAGAACATATTCACATACTGGAAGAAATAATAGGAAAGAAAATGGATCGTAATGATATTTCTTATATTGCTATGCATATTGCTTCGGTTACAGAGTCAAAAGAGGATGTAAATGAACCATTGCATGCCATTCTAGTATGTCCAACAGGAAGATGTGTTTCGCTCCTGTTGAAAGCGCGAGTGTTAAAGTATTTTAGTATTGTAATTGATGATGTAATCCCAGTCTATAAAGTAAATCGTGATATTCATACGGATTTTATCATATCTACTGTACCTTTAGCGCATTGCGAATGCCCAGTGATTGTGGTAAATCAAATGTTTTTACAGGCAGATATT